>JAICQA010000344.1 GCA_025929595.1 Xanthobacteraceae bacterium | reverse complement strand
CTCTGCCGCGGTCCGCACATGACGTCGACCGGCAAGATCGGCAGTGCCTTCAAGCTGATGAAGGTCGCGGGGGCTTACTGGCGCGGCGACGCGCGCAACCCGATGCTGACGCGCATCTACGGCACGGCCTGGGCGAAGCAGGACGAGCTCGACGCGTACATTCATCAGCTCGAGGAGGCTGAGAAGCGCGATCATCGCCGGCTCGGGCGCGAGATGGATCTTTTTCATTTCCAGGAAGAGGCGCCGGGCTCGGTATTCTGGCATCCGAAAGGCTGGACGCTCTTTCAGACGCTTGAAAATTACATTCGCCGCCGTCAGACCGACGCCGGCTATCAGGAAGTGAACGCGCCGCAGCTCATGGACTCGTCGTTGTGGGTCACGTCCGGCCACATGGAGAAGTATCGCGACATGATGTTCCTCACCGAGAAGCGTGAGGAAGAAGAGCGGCAATATGTGATCAAGCCGATGAATTGTCCGGGCCACGTGCAGATTTTCAAGCACGGGCTGAAGTCCTATCGCGACCTGCCGCTGCGTCTCGCGGAGCTCGGCAAGGTGCATCGCTTCGAGCCGTCGGGCGCGCTGCACGGGCTGATGCGCGTGCGCGCCTTCACGCAGGACGACGCGCACGTGTTCATTCCGGAGGACATGATCGCCGAAGAGACGCTCAACATGCACCGGCTGATCCTGTCGATCTACAAGGACTTCGGCTTCGAAGACGTGAAGGTGAAATTTTCCGACCGGCCGGAGCAGCGCATCGGCGAGGACGCGGTGTGGGAGAAAGCGGAGGCCGCGCTCCTGCGCGCGCTCGAGATCGCGGAATATCCCTACACCTGGAACAAGGGCGAGGGCGCATTCTACGGACCGAAGCTCGAATATGTGTTGCGCGACGCGATCGGCCGCGACTGGCAATGCGGCACGGTGCAGGTGGACCTCAACCTGCCGGGTCGGCTCGGCGCTTTTTACATCGCGCCGTCAGGCGAGAAGATCGTGCCGGTCATGCTGCACCGGGCGCTGTTCGGTTCGCTCGAACGATTCACCGGCATTCTGATCGAGCATCACGCGGGGCATTTCCCGCTCTGGCTTGCGCCGCTCCAGGCGATGGTCTGCACGATCACGTCGGATGCAGATGGTTATGCAGGCGACGTAGTTGCCGCAGCGCGCAAGGCGGGGCTGCGGGCGGACGCCGACATCCGGAACGAGAAAATCAATTACAAGGTTCGGGAACATTCGCTGGCGAAAATCCCGGTGCTGCTCGTGGTCGGCAAGAAAGAGGCGGCGGAACGCATGGTTTCGATCCGCCGTATGGGCAGCGACAAGCAGTCGGTGATGCCGCTCGACGCGGCGCTTGCGGCGCTGGCCGCGGAGGCGATGGCGCCGGATGTGCTGCGGGAGCGAGATGAGGCCGCATGATTTGTGCAGCGCAGCCACGCAAAACTGACAAAATCTCCGTCTAAAGTTCTACCCGGTAGAGGCCGAACGGGTGAGGCAATGAAAATCAGAGCGATTGTACACGAAGTGGAGGAAGGCGGCTTTTGGGCTGAGGTGCCGAGCATTGCCGGCTGCGGCGTGGAAGGCGAGACCGTCGAGCAGGCGGTGCTGAAGCTGCATGAGAAGATCGAGGCCTGCCTGACGGTGGAGCTCGCTCCGTCTCAGCGCGATATGACCCTGCGCGTCGTTGAAGTGGTGCTCTGAAGCCCGACGGACCATCAACAAGGGAACGAAGAATTGCGCGGCTACGTTTGACCCTTCGGGGCGCAACGCAGCCAGAGGCCGTCATGCCGCGCAAACGAAAAACTTCCCGGTCTTCATCCCCTCGCAAGCGTAAAGGTTCTACTCGCCGGTCGCGTGGCGCGCTGAATGGCGCGCGCCGCGAGCGCCGAAGCGCATTGATCACCGGCGCCTCCAGCGGCATCGGTCTCGAACTTGCCAGGAAATTCGCGGCCGAGGGCTACGACCTCATCGTGACCGCGGACAACGGCAAGAAACTGCGCGACGCCGCCAGACAAATCCGAACCGAGCACCCGGACACGGGGATTACGCTCGTCGTCGCCGACCTGGCCGAGCCCGACGGAGCGCGCGCATTGCACCGGCAGGTGAAGGCGGCGCGGCTCAATCCGGATGTGCTCGTCAACAACGCCGGCGCGGGCGTGTGGGGCGACTTCCCGAAGACCGACCTTGAGGACGAGCTCGACATCATTCAGCTCAACACCGCGTCAGTGGTCGCGATCACCAAGCTATTCGTGCCGGCCATGATCAAGCGCCGCTCAGGCAAGATCCTGTTCACGGCCTCCGTCGCCTCGCTCGCACCGACGCCGTTGCTCACGGTGTATGGAGCGACCAAGGCCTTCGTCTATTCGTTCTCGCAGGCGCTCGGAGACGAGCTCGACGGCACCGGCGTGACGGTCACGGCTCTTCTCCCGGGAGCCACGGACACCAACTTCTTCAAGCGGGCAGGCGCCGAGCATACCCAGACCGCGCAGGGCGACCTTGCCGATCCCGAGCGGGTCGCGCACGATGCCTATGATACGTTGATGAAAGGCCATGATCACGTCATCACACCCACGAGCGAGCGGTTGATGGCGGTGGTGAGCAGGTTCATGCCCGACCGCATGGTGGCGCATCAGAACCGCATCGAGTGATTGCGCGAAGGGGAGGAATGCCGAAATCCATCTTTGTCGCGGGAGCCGGCGGGGCCATCGGCCGCCGCCTCGTTCCGCTTCTTGTGAAGGCCGGACACCGCGTCACGGGCACGACGCGGCGCAAGGACAAGGCCGACGACATCCTCGCGCTCGGCGCCGCACCCGCGGTCTTGGACGTGTTCGATCTCCCGTCGCTGAAGGACGCGATGCTAATGGCGGCGCCCGACGTCGTCATCCACCAGCTCACCGATCTTTCGCTGTTCGAGGACAGCGCGCGGCGCGCCGAGGCGCTTGAGCGCAATGCGAAGCTGCGCATCGAAGGAACTGCCAATCTGGTGGCGGCGGCATTGCTCGCCGGCGTCTCGCGCATGATCGCGCAGAGCATTTCATTCGTCTATGCGCCGGGCAAGCAGCCGTACCCCGAGAACGCGCCGCTCAACCACGCCGCCGATCCGCGCT
>JAICQA010000003.1 GCA_025929595.1 Xanthobacteraceae bacterium | reverse complement strand
TTTCGCGTTTCTCCGCACGCTGCCTGCGGTGGAAGGGCGCGCGCCCGCGCACGAGCTGACGTTTCCGTTCAGCGTGCGCGCCGGCATCGGGTTCTGGAAGCTGCTGTATTTCGACGAAGCGCCGCCGCCGCGCGACGATGCCAAATCCGCGCACTGGAATCGCGGCGCGTATCTGATCGAAGGACCGGGCCACTGCGCGGAGTGCCACAGCCCGCGCGACTCTCTTGGCGGTATCGTAACGAGCCAGCGCATGGCGGGCGGGCCAAATCCCGCGGGGCAGGGCGCGGTGCCGAATATCACCCAGCAGCCGGACGGCATTGCTGACTGGACCGAAGACGACATCGTTGAACTGCTGGGGACCGGGGTCACACCCGAATTCGACAAGGTGTCAGGCGACATGGCGCTCGTCGTCCGCAATACGAGTCAGCTTTTAGCCGACGACCGCCGGGCGATGGCGCACTATCTGAAGTCGCTGGCGCCCGTCCCGGCACCGCCGCGGAACTGAGCGCCGCCGCTCGTCCGTCCTGCACAGCTTGCAGGGCTTACGCCGCGTTTCGGCCTTTCCGGCGGCGCTGCGCCGTGCTTTGTACGACGCGCACCTCCGGCCTCGCACCAGCAACGATGAATCCCCTGTTCGGTATCGTCCTCGTCGTCGTCGCGACGCTCGCCTTCACCTTGATGGCGGCGCTGGTGCGCTTTCTCGGTCAGGAAGTGCCACTCGGCGAAGTCGTGTTCGCGCGCAGCTTCTTCGCGCTTATTCCGCTGCTCGGCATGATCCTGTGGCGCGGCGAGTTGGCAACCGCGCTCCACACGCGCAATCCGTTCGGCCATTTTTCGCGCAGCGTGTTCGGCGCGTTCGGCATGTTCCTCAATTTCGCGGCGCTCGCGCTCCTGCCGCTCGCGGACGCGACGGCGATCAGCTTCGCGACGCCGATCTTTTCCGTGGTGCTGGCGGCAATCTTCCTCGGCGAGGTGATCCGCATCCGGCGCTGGAGCGCGGTCGGCGTCGGCTTCGTCGGCGTGCTTGTGATGCTGTGGCCTTTCATCGGCGAGTACCGCGACAGCAATGCGACGCTTGGCGCACTCCTCGGGCTTTCGGGCGCGCTCGTGGTGGCCGGGGCGATGACGCAGGTGCGGCATTTGTCGCGCACCGAAAGCACCGCCTCACTGGTATTCTATTTTTCGGTTACCTGCTGTCTGTGTGGGCTTGCGACCTTGCCGTGGGGCTGGGTGATGCCGACCCCACGCGAGTTCGTGCTCATGGTGACGATGGGACTGCTCGGCGGAATCGGACAGATTCTGATCACCGAGAGCTATCGCCATGCGCCGGCGTCGGTAGTCGCGCCGTTTTCCTACACGGCGATGATCTACTCAATCGTGGTCGGCTATCTATGGTTCGGCGAGGTGCCACAGGCGATCGTGCTCGCGGGTGCTGCGATCGTCATCGCCGCCGGCCTGTTCGTCATCTGGCGCGAACGCAAGCTCGGACTCGACCGCACGGAAGAGAAGCGCGTGTCAGGCCCGCCGCCGGGCTGATGGTCTGAAATGAATCCGCTGTTTGGCATCCTGCTGCAAATCTTCGCGATGCTCTGCTTCACGACGCAGGGCGCGTTCGTGCGCTATGTCGGCGATCGCATTCCGGTTGGTGAAATCGTTTTTGCGCGCAGTTTCTTCGGGCTGCTGCCGCTGATCCTGTGGCTTATGTGGCAAGGCAAATTCAAGACGATGTGGCAGACGAGCAATCTGCGGGCGCATCTCACGCGCGGCGTCGTCAATCTTGGCGGCATGTTCTGCAACTTCGCGGGGCTGGCGCGCATTCCGCTCGCCGACGCGACGGCGCTCGGCTACGCAACGCCGCTATTTACGGTGATCCTCGCTGCCATGTTTCTCGGCGAGGTCGTGCGGCTGTGGCGATGGCTTGCGGTCATGGTCGGACTCGGCGGCGTGCTCCTGATGCTGTCGCCGCATCTCGGGCAGGGCAGCTACGAAGACACGGCGGCGCTCGGCGCGGTCTTCGCGCTCTCAGCCGCGTTCCTGTTCGGCGTCGCGATGACGCAAATCCGGCACATGGCCGCAAAGGAAACGACCGGTGCGCTCGTGTTCTTCTATTCGGCGATCGGTATCGTCGTGAGTCTCTGCACCATCTATTGGGGGTGGGTAATCCCGGCAGGCTCGGACCTGATCGCGCTCGTAGTGATGGGAATTCTCGGCGGCATGGCCCAAATCCTGATGACGGAAAGCTTCCGTCGCGCGGAGGCGGCCGTTCTTGCTCCCTTCGCCTATACGTCGATGATCTGGGCCGTGCTGATCGGCTACTTCTGGTTCGGCGAAGTGCCGGCAATGGTCGTGCTGGCCGGCGCGGCCATTGTGATCGCCTCAGGCCTGTTCGTAATCTGGCGCGAGCACAAGCTAGGTCTCGACCGCAAGCGGCCGCCGACCAGCGCGGAGCCGCCGGTCTAGGTCAAAACGCCTTGAAGGTGATGATGGTGCGCGTATCCTGGATTCCGGGGATGACCTGCACCTTCTCGTTCACGAAATGGCCGATATCGATTTTGTCGTCGACATAGAACTTGGCCAGCAGATCGAATTCGCCCGCCGTCGAGTAAATTTCCGAGGCGATCTCGGCGTCGGCGAGGCCGTTCGCGACCTCATAGGACTTGCCGAGCTGGCATTTGATCTGGACGAAGAACGGGATCATTCGGACCTCCGGCGGCGAATGGAGGCGAGGGGACCAGAATCGTGCGCCGGAGGCAAGCGCCGGGTCAGGAATCCTGCGGCGTCGGTAACGGCTTCGGCTTTCCGACGCGGGCAACCGGCGTCCAGCTTGGCGCGTCGCTCGCCGGAAAGCTGTCGTCCGAATTTACTTCGACGTCGTCATCGGGCGTATCGGCCCGCGGTTTGGGCCTCGCGTCGCGGCGCAATCGGCCCTGGTGTGGCTGCGGCATCACGGGCATGGCTCCACCTCGTCCCCTTTACCGACTTGGCGAGGCGAGCCGGAAATTCAAGGGCGGTGCGGCGCTTGCAACTGCCGGCCCCGTTTCATAAATTCCCCCTGCAATCTCGTTGGGGTGTCCGGATTTCCGGGCTGAGAGGCATCTGCCAACCCATCGAACCTGATCCGGTTCACACCGGCGGAGGAAAGCGAGATGCGCCGACCGACCGTACGCGCATATCCCGATTTTTTTAGAGCTCTGTTCGCTGGCTGCGGCGAGGCAGGCGCATGAGCGCCGAACTCACCGCACGCACGGGCGAGCTGCTTGCGCTCTTGCGCGAGCGGCGGCCGCGTGTGCACTGCATCACCAACAGCGTCGTGCAGGAGCTGACGGCCAACGTCCTGCTGGCCGCGGGGGCGATCCCGTCGATGACCACGTCGCCCGAGGAGATCGGTCACTTCGCGGCGAGCGCCGACGCGCTGCTCGTCAATCTCGGCACGCTTGACGGCGAGCGGCGCGACGCCATCGACATTGCGCTCGAAGTGGTGCGCGACGACGGGATTCCCTGGGTGCTCGACCCGGTGCTGATCGATCGCTCCGAGCTGCGTGCGGAGCTGGCGCGTTCGCTCGCGATGAAAGAGCCGCGGGTCGTACGGGCGAACGCGGGAGAATTCTCGGCTCTGATGCAGGGTCCGGCGGACGCCGACGGGCTCGACCGGTTCGCGCTCGATAACATCACGGTCGCGGCCTGCACGGGCGCGGTTGACTTGGTGACGAGCGGCGCAAAGCGCGCGCGGATCGAGAACGGTCACGCCTATATGGCGCAGGTGACCGGCATCGGCTGCGCGGAGACCGCGCTGATCGCCGCCTTCGTCGCCGTCGAAGACGATGAATTCGTTGCGGCGGTCGCGGGACTCCTTGTCATGGGGGTCGCGGGCGAAATCGCTGCCCAGGCGGTCAAGGGGCCGGGGAGTTTTTCGCCTGCGCTCATTGACGCGATCGCTGCACTCGACGCGGCGCAGATCGAGCGGCACGCGAGGTTCGCATGAGGGTCGATCTGTCGCTCTATGTGCTTGTTGACCCCGCGCAGTCGCGCGGACGGCCGCTCGGCGAGATTGCCGCGGCAGCGGCACGCGGCGGTGCCACGCTCATTCAATTGCGTGACAAGACCGGTACGACGCGCGAGTTGGTCGATGCGGCGCGCGCGATCAAATCTGCGCTTTCGGGCTCGGGCGTGCCATTGCTCATCAACGACCGCGTCGACGTGGCGCTCGCCGCGGACGCTGATGGCGTGCATCTCGGCCGCGAAGACATGGAGCCGCGCGCGGCGCGCGCGTTGCTCGGCGCGCAGGCGATTATCGGCATCACGGTACGAGGCGAAGGCGATATCGCGGCGCTGGTGCCGGAGGTTTCCGATTATGTCTGCATCGGCGGCGTGTTCGCGACTTCCAGCAAGAACAACCCCGATGCGCCGGTAGGCGTTGAAGGCTTCGCGCGCCTCGCGCGCTTGTCGCGAGCAAAAGCGCCCGCACAGCCGGTCGGCGCCATTGCCGGCATCAACGAGCGCAACGCCGCCGAGGTGATTGGCGCGGGCGCGGACGGCATCGCCATTGTCTCGGCGGTCACGTCCGCGGCCGATCCAGAAGGAGCCGCGCGGCGGCTGCGCGGCATCGTTGACGCCGCGCGCGCCGGCCGGGGCAGGGCGGCATGATTCCGGTCGCCGTCACGATTGCAGGCTCCGACTCCGGCGGCGGCGCTGGTATCCAGGCCGATCTGAAAACCTTCTCCGCGCTCGGGATCTATGGCGCGTCGGTGATCGCCGCGCTCACGGCGCAGAACACGCTCGGCGTGTCGGCAATCCACGACGTGCCGCCAGATTTCATCTCCGCACAGATCGACGCGGTCTATTCCGACCTGAAAGTGCAGGCGACCAAGATCGGCATGCTGTCGCACCCGGCCACTGTCGAAGCCGTCGCGGCGGGGCTCGACCGGCACAAGGTCCAAAACGTCGTGCTCGATCCGGTCATGGTCGCGGCGTCAGGGGCGAAGTTGCTCGCGCAGGACGCGCAGACTTCGCTCGTTAGGGAGCTGTTTCCGCGGGCGCTGCTGGTTACGCCCAACCTGCATGAGGCGTCCGTGCTGCTCGACGCGCCGGTGGCGAAAAATGAAAGCGAGATGCGGGAACAGGGCGAGCGTATTCTGGCGCTCGGCGCGAATGCAGTGCTCATCAAGGGGGGCCACGCCGAAGGGCCTGAGGCCGTTGATCTTCTGATCGACAAGAACGGCGTTCGCCGTTTCACCGGCAAGCGTCATCGGACCATGAACACGCACGGCACCGGCTGCACGCTCTCATCGGCCGTCGCGGCCGGCCTCGCGCAGGGGATGACGCTCGATCAGGCGGTAGCCGAAGCCAAGGCCTATGTTGGTGCGGCGATTGCCGCTGCGGATCAGCTTTCCGTCGGTCATGGGCATGGGCCGGTGCATCATTTTCATGAACTCTGGAAGTAAAGCGGAGCGGCAAATGGCAAAGGTTACGAGACGCAGCGCGCTGGTGGGGCTCGGTGCGGCAAGCGCCATCGCCGCACCGTCGGTCGCGCGCGCGCAAACGCAGAAGCTGCGCATGGTGACGTCGTGGCCGCGCCGCTTGCCCGGACCGGGCGTGTCGGCGGAGCGCGTTGCGGCGCGCATCTCGGCGCTTTCGGGCGGACGGCTCGAGGTGCAGGTCCATGCGGCGGGCGAGATCGTGCCGGCATTTGAAGTGTTGGACGCCGTCGGCGGTGGTGCCGCCGATCTCGGACATACCGCCGCGTTCTACTGGCAGGGCAAGATGCCGGCCGCGAACTTCTTCACGACCGTTCCGTTCGGCCTTACGCCGCATGAGCATGTTGCCTGGGTCGAGTATGGCGGCGGGCAGGCGCTATGGGACGAGCTTTATGCGCCGTTCGGCGTGAAGCCCTTCATGGCGGGCAACACCGGAGTCTGTCTCGGGGGCTGGTACAGGCAAGAGATCAAGTCGCTGCAGGACGTGAGCGGACTGAAGCTCCGGTCGCTTGGGTTGGGCGGCGAGGTCTTTCGTCGCCTCGGCGCGACAGCCGTGTCCATTCCACCCGGCGAGATTTTCCCGGCGCTGCAATCCGGCGTGATCGACGGCGCGGAGTTCACGACGCCCGCGTCCGACATCGCGCTCGGCCTGTGGCGCGCGGCACCGCATCTGGCCTATCCCGGCTTCAACAAGCCGAACGGTACTGGCGAGTGCATCGTCGCGCGGCGCGTCTGGGACAAGCTCGACAGCGAGATGCGCGCCATCGTCGCGCATGCCTGCGCGGCAGAAGCGTCGAGTGCGCTCGCGGAATTCGAGCGCGCCAATGCCGAGGCGCTGGAGGCGCTGGTGACGAAGCACAATGTCCAGCTTTTCCGTTTCCCCGATGATGTAGTGCGCGCGGCACGCGGCCATGCCGACGCGATCCTCGCGGACGTGGCGGGCGGCAGTGCTCTCGCGAAGAAGGTTCACGATTCCTATGTGGGCTTCCGCGCGCGCACCGCGCGCTGGTCGCGGGTGTCGATCCGCGCGGCGCTTGAGGCGAGGGACGTCTAGAACCGCACGTTCACGCCGAGCGTGAGCCAGTCGGACTTGTCGCCGGCGAGGTTGTGGCCGTAGATGAGATCGAAGTCGATCTTCTCATGCGGCGTGTAGCGCAGGCCGGCCTGCACGCCGCGGTGTCGAGAAGCGAGGCTGAACATTTCGCCGACGAACGTCAGTTGCCGCGTCAGCGCGAGTTCAATGCCGCCGCCCCAGGTGAAATGCTCGTGGCCGGTCGCGCGTTCCCAGATGCCGCCGACCTGAAAGTTGAGTTGCAGCGGTTCGGCGACGCGGAATGAGAACGGGACGTTCACGACATAGGCAGCTATTTCGTTCGTCTCGAACGCGAGCACTACGGCGCCCGACACGGCGGCCCCGAATTGCACATGATCGATGAAGGGGACCAGCGGGGTCTTGGCGTTGAGTGCGCCCGCGCTCGCCCATTCGCCATCAAGGCGCAGGCGGTCGTACTGGACCCCGAATTCCACCGGTTGGCCGAGGGAGACGGCACAGGCGGGAACGACAGCAAAGACGCGGTCGTCGCCCCTGGCCGCCGACGCCCAAGCCTCGACCTTGCAGGTGCCGGGGTCATCGACGCCGGCATTGTCCACGAAGAAGGCGCCGCCGGCGGCTTGCGCGGGCCGGTGAGCGCCTGAAAGCGCCAACGCCGCCGCTACAGCGATATATGCGGCGCGGACGCGCCAGTTTCGGCCCAGACCCACCGGAATGCCCCCTAAATCTTCAATCAGAGCAGCCCCGAGCTGATCTGCCGTCCTCGGCAGTTTATGCAAATGCGAACGACTTGCAACTGGATGTGCAGCTGGGCGAAAATCAGAACCGCATGTTCACGCCGAAGGTAAACCAGTTCGACTGCTCCCCTTCGATGTTGCGGCCGTAGACGAATTCAAAGTCAATCTTCTCATGCGGCGAGTAGCGCAGGCCCGCCTGCGCGCTCGGCCGGTCGTCGTCCTGACCATAGACCTCGGCCAGGACCTTCATCTTCGGCGCCACCTTCAGCTCAAGATTGGCGCCCCAGGTCTCGAAGGACCGGTTGCGGATCAGGTCCCATTGCATCCCGATCTTGAGATGCAGGCGCAGCGGCTCCGCGAGTTGAAGACTGATCGGAAAGAACAGGGCGGCCGACCGCGCCTCGTGCGTCAGCAGGTCGAAATTGACGTTGCCGTTAATCCCAAAGCCTAGCCCGTACCGCGCGATCGGAATGATGTTGGCCTTGGCTTTGATCTTGAGCTGGCTCGTCCAGTCTCCGTCGGACTCTGCGCGCTTGAATTCGATGCCGAGATCGAGCGGATGTCCGAAGTTGAAGACGCAGGCCGGGTTTGTGATGCCGACGAAGTCGCCATTCTGGGCGAAGGATGCCCAACTGTCGGCGTAGCAGGTGCCGACGGGATCGACTTCGGAGGTTCCAACCGCGTAAGGACCGGCCGCGTAGAGCGGCGACGTGAATGCGGCTGACGCGAGGATGATCGCAAGGATCGACCGGCTTCGGCGTGCGAAGTGTCCGCGCATCGGCGTGCCCGAATCGAAAACGAGTCAGGCAACTATAGCGCGAGCGATTTGTGGCGATCCGAAAGCGGCCGCGGAGTTACTTGCGGCTGGGGACAACCTTCTGTGTCTGTTCGCCGAGGCCCTCGATCCAGAGCTTCACCGTGTCGCCGGGCTTGAGCCAGCCGGGCGTTTCCCATTTCGGCGGCTTGTGGCCGAGCGCGACGCCGGGCGGCGTGCCGGTGGTGATGATGTCACCGGGCTCCATGACGAAGAACTGCGAGCAATACCAGACGATGTGCGGCACGCTGAAGATCATGGTCTTGGTCGAGCCTTCCTGCCGGACCTCGCCATTGACGGTGAGCTTCATCTTCAGGTTCTGCGTGTCCTTGATCTCGTCGCGGGTGACGAGCCACGGACCGACCGGGCCGAAGCTTTCGCAGCCCTTGCCCTTCATCCACTGGCCGGAACGCTTGGCCTGAAAGACGCGCTCGGACACGTCGTTGCAGATGCAGTAGCCGGCGACGAAGTTGAGCGCTTCCTTTTCCGACTTGATGTAGCGGGCGCGCTTGCCGATCACGATCGCAAGCTCAAGCTCGTAATCGAGCTCGGTCGATTCCTTCGGCACGATGATCGGGTCGTTGGGACCGGAAATGCAGGTCGGCGCCTTGGAAAAAATGATCGGCTCTTTCGGAATGGGCGAGCCGGTTTCCGCCGCGTGGTCCGCGTAGTTCAGACCGATCGCGATGAAGTGGCGCGTGCCGTTGACGCAGGCGCCGATACGCGGCTTGCCCTTGACGAGTGGCAGCCGGTTGATCTTGGCCTTCTTGATCTTGGCCATGCTGTTCGCCAGCACGTCGCCATTGATGTCGGGGACGACCTTCGAAAGGTCGCGGATTTTACCCTCGGAATCGATAATTCCGGGCTTCTCCCGGCCGGCGGGGCCGAAGCGAACGAGCTTCATCGTCAATCCTCGAATGAATGTTATCCAATGCGGGCCGGCATCATGCGTTGCCGGGCGGCGGGAGACAAGCGGCCTCGCTCAGTCGCCGGTCGGCGAAACGCGGAATTCGAGCACGTCTTCGCGCTTGCGGTAATCCTCGACGAGGCGCGTGATATTTCGCTGATCGATGGTACGGATGCTCATCCGGTACTCAAAGACCTTGCCGCCGTCGTCGAGCCGGTAGCTCATATTGGCGACCGAGAAGCCGTGGTCGGCGATGAACTTGCGGACCTTGGCTTCGGGCTGCGTCTTGTTGCGGGCGAAGCGCAACACATGCAGCGCATAGTACTGGCTCGGCATCCGCTCCTCAATCCAGCGGAAGAGCGCGAGCGTGCCGATGGTCGCGAGCGTGGCGAGGATCGCCGGATAATAGAAGCCGACGCCGTAGAGAATGCCGACCGCCGCCGTGATCCAGATCGAGGCTGCCGTGGTGAGGCCGCGCACCGAGAGCCCTTCCTTGAAGATCACGCCGGCACCGAGGAAGCCAATGCCCGTCATAATTCCCTGCGCCATGCGCTGCGGGTCCATACGCACGGTTTCGGTGACGGCCATCGGAAACCAGTCCTGCTGATAGGCGGTGATCAGCATCAGGAGCGCCGACGCAAGACAGACAAGGGCGTGGGTGCGAAAGCCGGCCGGGCGGCCATGAAAGCTGCGCTCGGCGCCGATCAGGCTGCCGGCGAGCCACGCTGCGCCGAGATGCGTGGCGATTTCCAGGTAGTGCGGAATGTCCATGATCTTCCCCGCACGAGTCGCGTTGCCGTCTGCGATATGCCCGCGCGTCGCGACTGTAAAGCCTGACGAGGTGGAATGCGCGGCGTGCATGGCAGGCATTGCGGAGGCGTGCCAAGGTCCCCGCCCTTGAACGGGGCTGTCGCCGTGTCGGAAAAGCTGCTGCCGTTTCTTCTGTTCATGTTCGTCGGTGCGGTCACGCCCGGGCCGAACAACATGATCTCGACCGCGTCGGGTGCGACGTTCGGCTATGCGCGCACGGTGCCGCAGATGCTCGGCGTGTCGCTCGGCTTTCCCGTGATGATCCTCGCGGTCGGGCTCGGGCTTGGCGAAGTCCTGCGGCGCGCGCCGTGGCTGCATGAGGCGGTCCGCATCGCCGGCGCGGCGTTCCTGCTGTACTTCGCCTGGCGGATCGCGCGTGCGGCCGGCGTGGAAGAAAAGGAAGCGTCGCGGCCGTTCACATTTCTCGAAGCCGCGCTCTTCCAATGGCTCAATCCGAAAAGCTGGACGTTCGCCGTCGGCACGATCGCAGCGTTCACCACGCCGGGGCTGCCGTTTTCCGGCTTCCTCGCCGAGACCGGAACGATCGCCATCATCTCCGGTGCGCTCGCTTTCGTGAGCCTCTCGGTCTGGTGCCTGTTCGGCGTCATGATCGGCCGGCTGCTCGCGGACGACCGCAGGCGCCGGATTTTCCAGTATGCGCTTGCCGCCCTTCTTGCCTTGAGCATCGTCTTCCTGTTCGTATGAACGCATGAACGACATGTCCGCTTCGATTCCGACCGCTGCCGACGTGGCCGATGCCGCACGCGTGCTCAGGGACGTTGCCGTGCGGACGCCGCTCCTGCGTGTGCCGATGCTCGAGCGCGGTGGAGGGCGCGTCTTTGTGAAATGCGAGACCCTGCAGTTCACGGGCTCGTTCAAATTCCGCGGCGCCTATAATTGTATCTCGCGCATTCCTCCGGAGCGGCGGGCAGGTGGAGTCGTGGCGTTTTCTTCCGGCAATCACGCACAGGGGGTCGCGGCGGCGGCCAGGCTTCTCGGCATGCCAGCCGCGATTGTGATGCCCGAAGACGCGCCGATGCTGAAGCGCGAGCGAACCACCGGACATGGGGCCGAAGTCGTGCTTTATGACCGCGTCAAGGAAAGCCGCGAGGAAATCTCCGCGCGGCTCGCCACCGAGCGCGGCGCGACGCTCGTGCCGCCATTCGATCATCCGCACGTGATCGCCGGTCAGGGCACTGCGGGCGTCGAAATCTGCGAGGACCTTGCGGCGCAATCGCTGACGCCCGACATTGTCGCCGTTCCGGCTTCGGGCGGCGGCCTGCTTGCCGGCATTTCGCTCGCCGTGAAGGACCGGCATTCCGGCGCCCGCATGATTGCCGTCGAGCCCGCGGGCTTCGACGATCACGCGCGGTCCTTCGCGTCGGGGCGGCGCGAGCGTAACGACCGGCTCGCCGGCTCGGTCTGCGACGCGCTGCTTACGCCGTCGCCGGGCGAGATCACCTTCGCGATCAATCGGCAGCTCGTTCGCGATGCTGTGGCGGTGAGCGATGACGAGGTGCGCAAGGCAATGGCTTTCGCCTATCGTGAGTTGAAGCTGGTGGTGGAGCCGGGCGGATCGGTGGCGCTCGCCGCGCTTCTGGCGGGCAAGGTCGACGCGAGCGGAAGAACCTTTGTGGCGGTGCTGTCGGGAGGGAACGCCGACGCGGAAATCTTCCGCACGGCGATCGCCGGCTAGTTCAGGCGAACAGCGCCATGCGCTCGGCGTAGGTGAGTTGATCAATGCTCGTCGCGTCGGCTTTCGTCGGCCCCTGCGCGGGCGGCTCTGGTTTCGGCGGCGCGCAAACCGGCGAACTTTCCATCCCGGCGGGCGCCGCCGTCACCGGCTTGAGTGCGGGTGTAGCGGGCACATCGCGCACAATGAAGTCGTCCGTGGCGGCTGTGGCAGTGTGACCGCCATTGGCCGGCGTGCTCAATGAAGATTCATAAACAACCAGGTCGTCGAGATCGAACGAGTCGAGCGTGCGCGGACGGCTTTCTTCCGGCGAGGCCGCGTCCCGCCAGACCACGTCCGGCTTGCGTTCATTGCCGATCAGCTTGTCGACAGCCTGCTGCTGAAGACGGTTGCCCTGACCCTGCTCGCCGCGTACCTGCGGCGCGGCCGGCACGTCGTTGCCGGATGGCGCGAATTCGAGATCGTCGAGCTGCCAGATCTTGATCATGGCGTCGATGCGCGCTTCGAGGAAGCGCATGACCTCGATCACCTTGCGCGTGCGCTGGCCGGTGATGTCCTGAAAGGAACAGGCGGTGTAGACTTCCGTTGCCTGCGCATCGATCAGGTCGCAGACGGTCGCGTCGACACCCTGCTCACGCAGCGTCCACGCGATTTCCTGCACGCGTTCGGCTGCGGCGAGAATGTCGGAGGTCGCCTTCTCGGTGGAGTCGACGATTCCGCTGAGTTCGACGGAAGCATGGTCGAACTGACTGCGATTGCTGTCGGGCGGCTGCATCGCCGCGATTTCCGCTTTGGTGCGCGTGATCGCGTTCATCATCTCGACGAGATCGACACGGACGCGGTCGGCGTCGGGCATCTCGGGACGGTGCGCGAAGGTGCGCTCGAGCTTTTCGATCGCTTCGAGGACGAGCTTCGTGTCGGCGTGACGGTTGCGGCGCGCGTGCTCGGCCAAGAACCAGCGGCCGCGCGCCGTCTCCAGGACGGCCGCGGCAATCTGTTCATAGTCCGCATCCGAAAAGGGTGCGGGAGCGGGCACTTGCGGCATGGGTCCCCAGCATGCGGTCGCGCGGACGCAGACTGCATACGAATCTTCAAGGAAAAGTTTACCCAGAGTCGGGGGCTGGCGCCAAAAGCGCCGAATGGGCCGTGAAAACGGCCCATTCGCCTTTGCCGTACAGGCCGCCTAGCGGCAGGCGCGGTACATGGCGGTCAGCTCGCGACCGCGCAGGACCATCAGCTTGGGCGTCAGGCCGCCCCGGCGGGCGATCCAGCCGCGCACCTCGGGTGGATAGAGATCCCAAAGCTGCGAGTTGCCGACAGGGCTCGCGATCTTGCTGCCGTCGGGCGCATAGGCCCAGGCGGCATGGAAGCCGAGGCGGGCGCGCTGCGTGACACACAGCCGCTCGCGCGGGATCATGCCGAGCACGAGCGTGCAGGCCGAGTAGCATGGGCCGTCGATGACGACCCGCTCACCCGCGGCGCGGATGCGCGAGAATTCAGCGACATGTTCGGCGATCAACCCGCCAGGATTATTTCGGATGACGATTTCGGCCGAAGCCGGACTTGCCGCGGCGCTCGCGAAGAGCGAAACGGCCAACAACAACACGACGAACAAAATTCGACGGGCTCCCCCCGCACGCATGACTTCGTCCCCCCACTTGCTTCCCCAAGGACAGCGAAGCGGCAGCGCGCGCGTTTTTCAAGTTAACTTTGCAGTGGAACTCACAATTTGCGTGGTTCCGTACGGGAACCGTTCAGCCCCAAAGCTCCGCACGCGATGCGTGAACGAGAGCGCCGTCATACTGCAACGCGTCGGAACGGTCGCGCGCGAGCAGCAGAGGCCCGTCGAGATCGACGAACTCCGCAAGATGGACAAGCATCAGCGCCGGCGCGACGCCGAGCGACGTCGACACCATCGAGCCGATCATGACGGAGAAACCCATTTTCTTCGCATCGGTCGCGAGTGCGATGGCCTCGGTGAGACCGCCCGCCTTGTCGAGCTTCACATTCACCGCGTCATACTTCTCTGTGAGTTCGGCGAGGCTGTTGCGGTCGTGCACGCTTTCGTCGGCGCAGATCGGAATGGCGTGATCGAGCGAAGCCAGCATGTCATCACTGCCGGCGGGGAGGGGCTGCTCCACGAGTTTCACATCGGCGGCGGCACAGGCGTCGAGATTTTCCGCAAGATTGTGCGGCTGCCAGCCTTCGTTCGCGTCGGCGATGAGCGTTGCCCTCGGGACGGCGGCGCGGATGGTGCGCAGCCGCTCGGGATCGCCGGGTGCGCCGAGCTTGAGTTTCAGCAAGGGAAGTTTTGCCGCCGCGGCGGCTTTCGCCATCGCGTCCGGCGTGTCGAGCGAAATGGTGTAGGCGGTGACGACCGGTGCGGGCTCAGAGAGATCGGCCAAGTCCCATGCACGCTTGCCGCTGCGCTTGGAGGCAAGATCCCATAGTGCGCAGTCGAGAGCGTTGCGCGCGGCGCCGGGCGGCAGCGATTCCTGAAGCTCGCCGCGAGTCATTCCATCTTTGAATTTCGGTGTCATCGAAGCGATGGTCGCGAGTACGCCTTTGACGCTTTCTCCGTAGCGCGCATAAGGCACGCATTCGCCGCGGCCGGAGAACTTGCCGTCGCTCAATGTCGCAACGACGACCGCGGCCTCGGTTTTTGCGCCGCGGCTGATGGTAAAGCGGCCGGCGATCGGCCAGCGTTCGATCTTGACGGAAAGCGCAATGGGCGGGCGCTTCATCAGCGAGGTTCCATCAGGAACGATTGTGGCACTGGAGCCGCCTTCAACACAGATGCGGACAGTTATGGTTAACGCCGCGTTTACGAAACGCTCGACTGCGCGGCGGCGCTTGAGTAAGACCTTGCGGGGGTAGTTTGGGGTCCCTGCGGGAGGCGGGCTAGTGGCCGCCGAGGCGTCTTTGTTGAATGTGAAGGTCGTCGGGCGGAGCCTCATGCTCACGGCCGCCGGCGGCTGGGTGGCGCAACGCGCGGCCGAGCTCGAGGCGCTCGTGGATGGCGTCTATCGCCAGCGGTCCGCCGTGGACCGCGTCGAAATCAATCTGGAACATCTCGACCGTCTCGACACGGTCGGTGCGTGGCTGATCGAGCGGCTGCGGCGGGCTGCCGCCGACGCGCGGCTCAACGCCGAGATCGTCGGCATCGATCCGCGCTTCAAGGTGCTGCTGGATGAAGTGGCGATCTCCAATAAGGAGCCGGTGCCGCTGCCCCGGCACAAGCACGCGCTGCACGATGCGCTCGAACATATCGGCATTGCCGTTGCGGAGATCGGCAAAGACTTCACTGCGATCATGCAGTTTCTCGGCGAAGTCGTTGTGGCGACAGGCAGAGTTGCGCTGGTCCCGCGCCGGCTGCGCTTCACCTCGATCGTGCATCATCTCGACCGCGTCGGCTACCGCGCGGTGCCGATCATCCTGCTCATCAACTTCCTGATCGGCGCGATCCTGGCGCAGCAGGGCATCTTTCATTTCCGCCGCTTCGGCGCGGAAACCTTCGTGGTGGACATGGTCGGCATCCTCGTCCTGCGCGAGGTTGGTGTCCTGATCGTCTCGATCATGCTCGCCGGCCGGTCGGGCAGCGCCTACACGGCCGAGCTCGGCTCGATGAAAATGCGCGAGGAAATGGATGCGCTGCGCGTCATGGGCTTCGATCCGGTCGAGGTCCTGATCCTGCCGCGGCTGATCGCGCTCACGGTCGCGCTGCCGCTGCTGACCGTGCTCGGCAGCCTGTCGGCGCTCGTCGGCGGTGGCCTCGTGTCGTGGGTCTATGGCGGCTTCCCGCCGGAAGTGTTCATGGACCGGCTGCGGGAGGCGGTGACGCTCGACACGCTCCTGGTCGGCATGGTCAAGGCGCCGTTCATGGCCGGCGTGATCGGATTGATCGCCTGCGTCGAAGGTTTGCGCGTCGAGGGCAGTGCGGAGTCGCTCGGCGAGCACACGACCAACTCCGTCGTGAAATCGATTTTTATCGTCATCGTGCTCGACGGCTTCTTTGCCGTCTTCTTCGCGGCCGTGGGGATTTGACCGATGGCGCACTATAAGAGTCATCACTTCACGGGCGAAGCGGAGACCGTGATCCGCGTGCGCAATCTTGAAGTCGGCTTTCACGGCGTGAAGGTGCTGAAGGGCATCGATCTCGAGATCAAGCACGGCGAGGTGATCGGCTTCGTCGGCGCGTCGGGCGGCGGCAAGTCGGTGCTGACACGTTCGATCATCGGCCTCTTGCCGAAATGGAACGGTACGATCGAAGTCTTCGGCCAGGATATCGACGCTATCAGCGAGCGGGAGCGGCAGGCCATCGAGCGGCGCTGGGGCGTGCTGTTTCAGGGCGGCGCGCTGTTCTCCTCGCTCACGGTGCGGCAGAATGTGCAGTTTCCGATCCGTGAAAACCTGAAACTTTCCAAGCGTTTGCGGGATGAGATTGCACTCGCCAAGCTGGAAATGGTCGGTCTGCATCGCGACGTGCTCGATAAGATGCCGTCCGAGCTTTCCGGCGGCATGGTCAAGCGCGTGGCGCTTGCGCGCGCGCTCGCGCTCGACCCGGAGATCCTGTTTCTCGACGAGCCGACTTCGGGTCTCGACCCGATCAGCGCCGGCGATTTCGACGAACTCATCATGGCGTTGCAGGAAACTTTGGGGCTCACGGTTTTCATGGTAACGCACGATCTCGACAGTCTTTACACGGCCTGCGACCGCATCATCGCGCTGGCGGAAGGCAGGATCATCGCGGAAGGTCCCATCGAGTCGATGCTGGAAGCGGAGCATCCGTGGTTGCGCGCCTATTTCCACGGAGCGCGGGCGCAGTCGCGGTCGGGCGCGAGCGCATGAGATCAACAGTCGGGGCAGAGTGAGAGTATGGAAACGCGGGCCAATTACGTTCTGATCGGCATTTTCACGCTCGCCGTCATATTCGGCGGCTTCGGCTTCGTGTGGTGGCTCGAACGCGCGGGCGAAGGCGGCGGCCGCAACAGCTACGAGATCGTCTTCGACAGCGCGGTGTCGGGCCTGCGCCCCGGTGCTCCGGTGAACTTCAACGGCATTCGCGTCGGCGAGGTGGGTTCGCTTCGGCTCGACAAGACCGATCCGCGCAAGGTGGTCGTGACGGTGAATATTTCGTCCACCGTTCCGGTCCGGTCGGACACGCGCGCCAGCCTCGAATATCAGGGGCTGACCGGCATTGCATCGGTCGCCATGACCGGCGGCCGCATCGACGCGCCGCCGCTTGTGGCGCAGGCCGGCTCGCCGCCGCGCATGCTCGCGGAGGGCGGTCAGATCCAGGACCTGATGACCGGCGCCAAGCAGATCATGGGCCGCATCGATTCGATCGCCACGCGCATCGATCGGCTCCTGGGCGACAACGAGCAGCGGCTCGATCAGGCGATCAAGGACATTTCGAAGTTCACGAGCGTTCTCTCCGATCGTTCCGGCGACGTCGATACGCTGTTGTCGAATGCCGGCCAGCTCGCGGCAAAGCTCAACGGCATGGCCGACAAGTTCGATGGCGTGCTCGAAGCAGTGAAGGGCTTCACCGGCGATAAGGACAATCAGGGCTTCATGGCGAACGCATCGGAAGCGGCGAAGTCCGTGCGTCAGCTTGCCGATACGCTGAACAAGACGACGCCGGCGACGATCCAGGAATACAAGGGGCTGGCGGTCGACGCTCGCCGCATGGTCGCCGAGATCGAGCGCGTCGTCCGCAATCTGGAGCGCAATCCGAGCCAGTTTCTGTTCGGCGGGGGAGCGAGCAGTTCGGGCGGCGTTCCGGAATACAATCCCCGTTAATCGGGTTGGGCTAGGGCTGGAACGACCAAGAGGCCGAGGCTACGCGTGACCGCGTTTACGATTTCCCGCCGGGGTTTTGTCCCCGCCTTTCTGCTCGCGCTGGCGCTCGGTGGCTGCGCCGGCGGTGGCGGCGATGGCGGCTTTCAGACATTCGAGCTGCTGGCTCCGCAGGAATTCACCGACGCCCGCCGTGCGCGCGGCACGCTTTCGGTGGCGCTGCCGACAACCATCCGCGTCATCGACAGCGAGCGCGTGATCATTCAGCCGACGCCGGGCGAGGTGAATTATCTCTCGGGCGCGCGCTGGTCGGACCGCGTGCCGCGGCTCGTGCAGACGCGGATCATGCAGGCATTCGAGAATTCGGGCCGGGTGCGCGCGGTGACGCGCGAGGGAGATTCGCTCCGCACCGACTACAAGCTCGACACCGAAATCCGCGAGTTTGGCGTGTTCGTCTCGCCGCAAAAGCAGGCGCTGGTCGAACTGTCGGTCAAGCTCGTGAATGCCCAGACGAACCGGGTGGTGGCCGCGGAAGTCTTCTCGGCACGCGCCGACACGGCGTCGGTGGACGGCCCATCGGCCACGGCCGCGATCAACTCGGCCTTTGGCACCGTGCTGATCGAGCTGGTGCGCTGGACGACGCAGCGGATTTGATCCTTGGCTTTGTCATGGCCGGGCTTGACCCGGCCCTCTCGCTTAGGCGGGCACGGCCGTGCCCACCCAATCGAGATGCCCGCGACAAGCGCGGGCATGACAAGGAAGGCACGGTAACGCTGTCAAATCGCCGTGACGCGCGGCTGAGCTCGAAGCGTCATGCTATAAACGCCGCGCGGGTGTCTCCTCAGGAGCGGATCATGCGCATCATTTCCAGTGCAGTCGCGATTGCGGCGCTGTTGGCGGCCGGCGCCGCTGCCGCCCACCACGGATGGGGCAGCTACGACGCCAGCAAGACCATCGTTCTCGACGGGCCGATCCTGGAGTCGAGCTACGAATTTCCGCACGGCGAGGCCATCATCGAACTGAACGGCGTGCGCTGGACGGCGACACTCGCGCCGCCGTCGCGGATGCAGTCGCGCGGCCTGGCGCGCGAGGACGTCGCGGTGGGCAAGCGCATCAAAGCCGAAGGCTATCCCAGCACGGTCAACAAGAACGAAATGCGGGCTGAACGCGTGACCGTCGGCAGCCGTGTGATCGAGATGCGCTGATGGAGCCGAGTGACGCTTGGCCGCTCTGGGCGGTCGCGCTGCAGAATTCCGGGCTCGGCGTCGCCATCCGTCATTCGAGCTGGCTCTATCCTCTCGGCAACGTCCTGCATGTGCTGGGCGTGGCACTGTTCGTTGGCTCGATCGTCACGCTCGACCTTCGGCTACTCGGCTTCGGCCGCGGTTACGTCTCGGCGCAGGGCGCGTCGAAGCTGCTGACGCCGGTGGCGGTCATCGGCATTCTGCTGCTGGTGCCGGGCGGGCTCATCATCTTCGTTGCGGATGCGGGACCGCTCGCCGCGAATACGCTGCTCCAACTGAAATTTACGCTGATCGCCGTGGGGCTCATCAATGCGTGGCTCTTCCGGCGCTACTGGAATCCGAAGCTCGGCGACTGGGACGCCTTGGTGCCGGGCGGGGGCAGGGCGCAGACGGTCGCGTCGCTCGCGATCTGGCTTGCGGTGCCGACGCTCGGACGGCTGACCGCATATCTCTAGCGAGCTTGCCCGGCCGCAGACGTACGACTATCCGTAGCGGCTCTGGGAGCTGTGCGGAGGCGCAATCGTGCGGTCGGACTTCTGGTTCTTTTGTCCTTTTCGGGTTCGTTATGCGGAGGTGGATCAGCAGGGCGTCGTGTTCAACGGCGTCTATCTGACTTATTTCGATACGGCGCTGACCGAGTACATGCGCGCGCTCCCTTACGCCTATCTCGACGAAGTGAAGGCGACGGGCGCGGACTTTCATACCGTGCGTACCGTCGTTGAGTACAAGGCGCCGATTCATTTCGATCAGGAGATCGAAGTAGCCGTTCGTACGGGGCGACTCGGGCGGTCGAGCATCACCTTCGCGCTGGCTGTCTTCGGCGAGGCGGAGGACGAGCCGCGCAGCACGGGTGAGGTTGTTTGGGTCTATACGGACCAGACCGCGCACAAACCCGTACCTGTGACCGAGACGTTGCGCTCGCTCCTGTTGAAGTGGGAAGGAGCGAAGATCGCCGCCGTCTGAACGGGGATCGATCTAAAATGAAAACGGCCGGGCAAGCCCGGCCGTTTTCGATTCCGTTTCGCACTCGCGTCAGTTCAGCCGCGCCGCCGCGTGGGCGAGGAGCGTGTAGACCTTGCCCGTGTCGGAGGTGAGGTAGGTCTTCGACAGGACCTGGCCGCGGTCGTCGCGCGAGACCTGGTCGAGCAGCCGCTCGAACTCGTCGATATAGCGGTCGACGGTCTCGCGGAACTCGTTGCTCTTGCGATAGCGGCGGCGGATTTCGTCGAAGGTCTTCTGGCCGGCCGGCGTATAGAGCCGGCGCGTGAAGATGTTGCGTTCGCCGCGCTTGTGGCGATCCCACAGGTCGACCGCCGCCTCATGATCGATCATGCGGGCGATGTCGAGGGAGAGCGAGTCGAGCGACTCCACGGTGTCGGCCGTGTCGTCGTCCTCGCCGTCGTCCTGCTTCTGGATGAGATCGGTCAGCCAGCCGCCGCGCTCCGCTTCCTCGCGCGGAGCAGGGACGGCGCGCTGTGCGCGGCGGGCCGGTTCGGCCTGTTCGCGCGCAGGGCGGCGGAATTCGATCGGCTCACCGCGCGGAGCCGCGGCGCGCGGACGCGCCGAAGCAAGTGAAGTGACCGACCCCGCATCGGCCATTGCATAACGCCCGCCGCCGGCAGCCGCCGCATCTTCGCGGTAGGTCGCGCGCGTCGGCTCGACCGCTTCCATGTCGCGCGCGTGGCGCGACACGATCTCGTTGAGTTCGGACAGCGCCTTGAGCTGGTCCGCCACCACGCGGCGCATGGCGTCGGCGCTCTCGCGCGTCTCGTGCGGAAGCTCGAGCACGCCACGCTTGAGCTCCACGCGCGTCTGGTCGAGCGAGGCCTGCACTTCACCCGCCACGTCGCGCACTTCGCGGGCGGTTTCGGTGAAGCGTTCCTGCAGGTCGGAGAACATCTGCTTCATCTCGTCCGTCGCCTCTTCGTACGTGTTCTTCAAGGCGGTGGCGGTGCGGCCGCGTTCTTCCGAGTAGCCGGCGCGAATGACCTCGTGCTGCTTGTTGATGGTCTGCGAGATCTGGTTCGTGGAGTCGATGATGTGGCGGGCGATGTCCTGCGCGCGCTGCTCGGCGGTCGCGAGCGACTCCTGCAGCAGGCGGTTGAAGGCGGACAGGCGCTCGCTGATCTGCTGCGAACGGTCGCCGAAGTTTTCCTCGATCTCGGCGGTGCGGTCCACGAGCAGGCGGATGATGTGCTCGATCGCCTCACGCCGCTCTTCGAGCGACTGGTCGATGCGGCCGTGCGTCTCGCTCAGCGTCTCGGCGACCGAGGCGATGTATCGGCCCTGGCCCTCGAAGCGCTGGGTGACGGCCGCGAGGTCGCGCAGCACGCCGCCGGAGATGTTGCGCAGCTCGTTCATCTGGTTGTCGATCCAGTCGACGCTGCTGCGCGAGGTGGTGATGGAGGTTTCCAGCGCGCCCTGCAGGTTCGCAACGCGCTTCGCCACCGCGTTCTCGAGCGGTTCGAGGCTCTCGGTGACGCCCTGCAAGAGCTGCTTGAAGAGGCGGTTCGACTCCAGCAGCTTGTCGAGGGAGCCGACGACGTTCTCGCGCAGCGCCTCATGGGTCGCGGCGATCTGGTGCGTCTGCTCGGCGAAGCCGCGGACGGTCTCGCCCGTGCGCTCGACGAGCGTCTGGGTGATCTGTTCGCTGAGATTGCCCAGCGTCCGTTCCACCTCCGCCGCACCTTCGTGCAGGCTCTTGGTGACGTTCTCGGACTTGGTGACAAGGGCCACCGACGCGCTTTCCAGCTTGTTGACGAAGCCGGACGACGTTTCGTCGAGCTTGGTGACGAGGGTCGTGGAGGCGGCGTCGAGCTTGCCGACCAGCGACTCGGTCAGCGCGATACCCTTGGATTCGATCGACTCCGTGATGCCGACGAGCTTGTTCGCGACCTGGTCCTCGAAGCGCTGGATGCGGCTGTCGAGGGTTTCGGTCATCTCCAGCGCGCGCTTGCCGAGCGTCTGGTCGACGGACTCGGCTCGGTCGGAGATCGTGGTGGCGATTTCCTGCGCTTTGGTCGCGAAGTATTCGCCCATGCCGGCAATCGTCTTGTCGACCGCCTCGCCCGCGACCTTGGAGCCGTCGGCGATGGTGCGCGCGAGTTCGAGCGTCCGGTTGGCCAGCGTTTCGTTGAGGTTCTGCGTGCGCGCGTCGATCGTCTGCTCGATGCGGGCGATGCGGCTGTCCACCGCTTCGGTGGTCTCGCGCAGCTTGCCGGCGGTGCGCTCGTCGAGCGAGGAGAGGGCGCCGCGGGTCTGGTCGGTGATGTAGTCGACCGCCTGGCTGATCTGCTCGCCAAGCGCCGGGCCGTGCGTCTTGAGCGACGTCTCGAAGGTCTGCACGTTCGCCTTGAGCGAGGTGTCGAAGGAGTTGACGTGTTCCTTGAACGTGCTGTCGAAAGTCTGGACGTTCTCCGTGACGCGCTGCGCAAGGGAGGCGGTGTCGGAGGCGATGCGGTCGGCGATCTGGTTGCCGTGGCGCGCGATCGCTTCTTCCGAAGCGGCGAGGCGCACGGTGAGCACCTCGTGGACTTCGTTGCCCTTCGTGGAAATGGCTTCGACCAGCCGCTCCATCGAATTGTTCATGCTCTCGGTCAGGCGCGCGGTGCGCGAGTCGAGGGCGTTTGCCACTTCGACGCCGACCTGGCCGAGGCGCTCGGCGAGTTCGGTGCCGCGCATGGAGAAGGCGCTCAGCACGTTGTCGGAGGCGTCGGCGGCCTGGGTGCGGGCAGTTTCCGCCTGCATCAGGAAGCCGTCGGTGATGCGCGTGGTGGACTCGGTGAGCGAAGCATTGATGCGATCGGTCGCCTCGGTGAGCGTGCGGTCGATATTGGTCGCGACGCCTTCGACGTCGATGCTGAAGCTTTCATGCGCGCCGCCGATGGCTTCGCGCAGGCGCGTGCCGTGCGAGACGATTGCGTCGCGCTCGCTCTGCAGCTCATCGACCAGGGCGCGGACGCGCAGCTCGTTTTCGTCATAGGCGCGTTCAAGGGTGGCGACTTCGTTGCGCACCATCGTTTCGAGTTCGGAGGCTCGCGCAATGGCCCGCTCGATGCCGTCGCCGAGGGCGGCGACTTCGCGGCGGATCGCCTGGCTCACGCTGACGACGGCGTCGGTGGAAACGCCCTCGGGCTCGGCGAGGCGCATCGTCACCTCGGTCATGGCGCGGGAGACGAGGCGCATCTCCTGCGTGCGGCGGACCATGGCGGCGATGGTGAAGAAGAGGACGGGCGGCAGGACGACGGTGGCGAAGAACAGCCAGAAATAGGGCAGGTCGATGAGATCGAGCAGGCCCGAGGTCTGTGCGATGTCCGAATAGGCGCGCGAGTAGCCGATCAAGAGCGCCATCACCATCCACCAAGCGGAGGCAATAGCGGCGACATAGAGCGGCATGCGCGGCGGGCGCGCGTGGAGCGCGCCGAGAATTTGGCCGACCGACTGACGGTCGTCGTTGGCGGGCGAGTGCGATACGCGGCGGCCGGCGGGACGCCGGCGCATTCCCGGCTCGTCCATCATCGCCGAGGACGGAGCTGCGGGCAGGGCGCCGCTGCCGCGGCGTGCGTCGTCGGCAACTGCCGGCTTCGCCGGTTCAGCCGCAGGCGCGTCGCCCATCTGCAACGCTTCCTCGATCGCAGACAAAGCCGCCTGCGTCGGATCCTGAGTCTTCCGTGGAGTCTTCGCCATGTCGACCACGCCTCCGGGCCGTACGCTCTACGCTCGGCCGGCAACATGCCGGTCGGGCTTCATTCCGAATGAGCGGCACGCCGCAGAGGCTCGCGCCTCATGCAGCTACCGCCCGTGAATTTTGTTTGGCACCGCGGCGCGCCAGCCCTCGAAACGCCAGTACACCGGGACACCCGTCCACCGCGGGGGTATCCTAGACCGCCCATGGCGGCTGGGGAACGAAGTCGTTAGGGCTTTTTTAAACATCGTTAACATCTTGTTGACCATGGGGATCGAGCATTCCCAAGGCTTGCCAGACGCTTGCCGATGGGTTTGGGCGGAAAAGCGGCAAGGCCGGGAACCTTGGGCGGATTGCGGCGGACCCCTTGAAGGGACAGGAGTCGCCGCGTTTTCCACAGGCTCTTGAGCCTCCCTTTACCCGGCACGGCGCATGGTGCGGGCAGGCAGGTTCCATCGATGCAGAAGGCGGCGGCAGGGCAGGGTGTGGCGCCATCAGGCGCGATCGACCTCGCGCATCTGGAGCGCGCGACCTTCGGCGATCACGCGCTTCGGCGTGAGGTGCTCTCGCTCTTTCAGCGTCAGGCCGCGACGCTCGGGGTCGAACTGGCGCAGGCCGACAGCGATCGGCTACGCGCGGATATCGCACATCGCCTGCGCGGGGCCGCGCTCGGTGTGGGCGCAATGACGGTTGCCGAAGCGGCAGCGGCTTTCGAACGCGCGCCTGAAAATGCTGCGCAACTTGCGGAAGCGCTCGGGCGCCTCGCGGCCAGCATCGCCGAGGCGAGGACCGCGACCACTGAAATAATCGGCGGCAATTGAACGCGCCTTGAGGCTCGCCTTTGCGGCCGCGCCCCTATATAGGGTGCGGCCTCATCCCCATTTTGCGATCCCCACAAAGGTAATGCCCAAGATCACCTATATCGAGCACGACGGGACCGAACGCGCCGTCGATGCGGAAGTCGGCGCGACCGTCATGGAGACGGCGATCCGCAACAGCGTACCCGGCATCGTCGCCGAGTGCGGCGGCGCCTGCTCCTGCGCCACCTGCCATGTGCATGTGGATGAAGCCTGGAGCGAGAAGGTCGGACCGCCTTCGCCGATGGAAGAAGACATGCTCGACTTTGCCTTCGACGTCCGCCCGAGCTCGCGGCTCTCGTGCCAGATCAAGGTGACGGACGAACTCGACGGGCTGATCGTGCGGACGCCGGAGCAGCAGGGCTGAACTTCAGGGCACGGCCTCGTCGTTGACGACGACGATACGGCAATCCGAAGCGTGCTTTGCACATCCCGCTAGGGCGGCTTTCTTTGCGTGCTCAAGAGAGCCAGCTCCCGCGTGCCAGCCAAGCGCACCTCGTGTTGGCGATATGGCCAATGCTCGATTCGGCGGCGTGACGAAAAACTCTTCAAACTGCTTGCGGCCGTTCTCGGAAAGGTTCGTCGGAGTGTCGATCGGTTGCGGCACCGGCAGAGGATTCTCCGACAGGGCAAGTCCGCTTCGTTTCAGGAACTGGTCGACGTGCGGCGTCCATTGCAGGACGCCTCGCGCAAAAAACGAGTGACCGTCGTCGCGGAAGGGCGGAATTTTAATATACTCGACCTGTCCGCCGCCGCCGGAGAATGCGTTCTTAAGCTGCTCCACAATCTCGGGCGGGAATATTTTGTCGTTGTCGCTGTATATCCAAAGCGTCGGAACGCGCGACTTCTTGCCGAATGTTTTGAAGGCGTCGACCAATCGATGCTCAACACCCTTGCAAGGCTCGCCGGCACGAGCCGGAATTTGACCGCCAGCGAAATTGATCGCCGCAACAAGCCCCGATGGAGGATTGGCGGTGAGTCCAATTGTCATGAGGCCTCCGGTGGACTGGCCGATCGCAATGAGACGAGAACCGTCTATGTCGGATCGCTTCCGGAGGTAGGCAACGCTGGCTCGAAGATCACTTCCTGCGGCGGCAACGGACCGCGTATGATCGGGAGATACGCACGACCCCGTACTTTCGGCGTATTCGCCGCCCGAATTGCCGTAGCCGCGCCGCATTACAATGGCGGCGGCCCAGCCTCGCCGTGCAAACTCGATCGCTGCCGGTAAGTACAGAAGAGGCGAACTGGTGCGTCGATGCTCGGGCTTTCGTGGACTGCCATGCGTGATGACGGCGAGGGGTAAACGACCGGGTAAGTCTGGTTTGACGAGAATTACCTGAAGCCCTTGCCGACCCGCACCGGGCGCGGGTACGCGCAACTCCTCGCGCTTGAATGTTTGTCCGCTGGCGCTGCTCGACAGCATCGCCATGGCTATGACGAGCCACGTCCCCCGCGCCTTCATGGTTGTCCCCCTGCCGTATAAAGCTAGAGGTAGCGCGGGGCACTTGGCAATAATGCGCGTGCGGGCCAGCGGCCGCGTCAGGCCGCCTTTTCTTCCGCGGCCGGCATGAACCGCTCCCAGTAGCCTTCCGCCGGCACGGTCTGTTCGACCACATCCACGAGGATGCCGGCCGGATCGATCGTCATGAATCGGCGCTGGCCCCACGGCTCGTCGTGCAGATCGTAGGTGATCGCGGCGCCTTGTCTGCGAAGTGCGGTGAGCGCTTTCGCTGCGTCCTCAACCTGAACCGTCACGATCATGCCGCGGCCGTCGAAGGGTTCCGGTCCCGGCGGGTTCGTCGGATGATCCGACGACATGAAGCCGAGGCTGATCTCGCCGGTTGAGCGGGCGCCAAGCATGACGACCCAACTCGCCTCGAAGATCACTTCAAGGCCGAAGTGGCTGACATAGAAGTCGCGGGTCGCTTGCAGGTCCTTCGTCGTGACGAGGGGATAGGCGGAGAGCACTTTCATCACATCAATCCTTCAGCGGGAGGGAGACGCGCGTCAGCCATTCCGACGGCGGCAGTTCGCGCGGGTTGTTGAGATATTCCTCGAAGCAGGGATGGTCGCCGGCCTCGCGTCCGCTCGCGGGCAGCCACTCACGGAAGAGATAGCGATAGGGCGCTTCAAGCTCGGCGTAAGGGCCTTTGTGCACGACGCTCGCGCACAGCATCGACGGGATTTTCACCTCGTGAACCGCGCCGTCGATCTGTACATCGTCACTCACGACGAGCCCCGCCTCCGAACGCAGATCCTTTAGCGGAACGGTGAGCGGGTCGTGGTTGTAGATGCCGATGGAGCGGGTGCCGTTGCCGAGCAGCCCGCGCGCCGCCACCCATGCGATGGTCTGCTCGAAGGCGCGGCCGATTTCCTGATAATCGCCATGATGCGTGATGGCGGCGAGGCGGACGCCTTCGAACGGTGCGATCTCGACCTTGTACATAATGACGGGCTCCTGACTCCGTTGCGGGACGGGCGGGTGCAGGCGGCCGCGCAGGCGATAGGCGCCGGGCGGCACGCCATAGTCGGCGGCGAAGGCGCGCGAGAAGGCGGCGAGCGTCCCATAGCCGGCGCGCTTCGCCACGCGTTCGAGCGGTTCGTCCTCGCGTGTCAGCTCGACTGCGGCGCGGTGCAGCCGAAGGCGGCGCACGGTGTCGGCGACCGTCTCGCCGGTGGTTTCCCGGTAGATGCGGTGGAAGTGCCATGGCGAGAAATGCGCGACCGAGGCGAGGCGTTCGACATCCAGCTCGTCATCGAGATGGTCGGCGATATGGTCCGCGACCCGGGCCACCCGGCGGCCATAATCGATCAGGGTTTCCGGCTTGGTCATTGGCTGGGCTCCATTGGAGAGAGCCTAACCCGCGCCGATTGATCGCGTTTGCGAAGTTCGCGGCAGGTCGACCCGGCGCGCTTTTCCGGCTATTCACCCGCCGAAATCGGATCGGGACGAATGAGCAAGACGATCAAGACCGACGCGGTGATCATTGGCGGGGGACCGGTGGGGCTATTCGCCGTCTTCGAGCTCGGCCTCGTGGACATCAAATGTCATGTGGTCGACATCCTTGGGAAGCCGGGCGGGCAGTGCGCCGAGCTTTATCCCGAGAAACCGATCTACGACATTCCGGGCATTCCGGTGATCAGCGGGCAGGGGCTCACCGACGCATTGCTTGAGCAGGTCAAGCCGTTCGAGCCGGTGTTTCATTTCGGCGAGCGGATCGACGAGCTGTCGCGCACAGTGAACGGCTTCCGGCTCAAGACCAATTTCGACACTGAATTCGAGTGCAAGGTGGTGGTAGTCGCGGCGGGCGGGGGATCGTTCGAGTCGAAGCGGCCGCATCTGCCGGGCATCGAGACGTTCGAGAACAAGTCGATCTTCTATCTCGTGCGCCGCATCGAGGACATGCGCGGCAAGCGGGTGCTCATTGTCGGCGGCGGCGACAGCGCGCTCGATTGGACGCTCAATCTCGCGCCGGTTGCCGAGCGTGTGATCCTGATGCACCGACGCGATGCGTTCCGGGCCGCGCCCGACAGCGTCAACAAGATGCAGGCGCTGCTGAAAGACGGGAAGATCGACTTCCTGCTCGGCCAGATGCAGGCGCTCGAAGGCGAGAACGGTCAGCTCCAGCGAGTGATCTGCCGGCGCGATGACAACTCGACCTTCGCGGTCGAATGCGACGTGCTGCTGCCGTTCTTCGGGCTCACCATGAAGCTCGGGCCGGTGGCGCAGTGGGGATTGAATCTGCACGAAGAGCGCATCGCCGTGGACACCGCAAAGTTCGAAACGTCGGAGCCCGGCATTTTTGCCATCGGCGACATCAACAACTATCCGGGAAAGCTCAAGCTCATTCTTTCGGGCTTTCACGAAGCGGCGCTGATGTCGCAGGCCGCGCACGCGATCGTCTATCCCGGCAAGCGGCTCGTGTTCCAGTACACGACCACATCCACTTCGCTGCAAAAGAAGCTGGGTGTCGGCTAGCGGGCCTTCGCTTTCGTACGCTCACGGAGTGTCAGCAGCGCCTCGCGAACTGCGCGCAGCGCGGGCTCGTCCGGCTTGTCGCGACGCTGGATGACGGCGAGCTTGCGGTGCGCCGGCGGTGAGAGCGGACGTGCGACGCAGTTCTCGGCGGTTCGCCGGCCACCCAGCGCGGATTCGGGAACGATTGACGCGCCGAGCCCCGCCGATACCAGCTGTTTAATCGTCTCCATGTTGTCGATTTCCATGATCGACCGGGCCTCGAAGCCTGCTGTCCGCAACCACTGGCGGCCGATGCGGCTGTGATTGGACCGCTCGTACTCCAGGATCAGCGGATATTTGGAGAGTTCGGCGGCGTCGATTGAGGCTGGCACGCGCGTTTTCGTCACCGGCAGGAGCGCGAGAAGCCTGTCGTCACGAACGGCCATGATGGAGAATGCTTTCGCATCGACGGGCAAGGTCACGAAGCCGAGATCGATCCTATTTGCCAGCATGCGCTCCGCGACTCCCTGCGTCGTGCCCGTCGTGATCACAAGCTCGATGCCGGGGTGGCTTTTGCGGAGACTGCGCAGGACGCCCGGCAGCAGATAGGTGAGCGCGGTGACGCCGGTGCCGATATGGACCCGGCCGACTGTGCCGTCCTTGTGACGGCGCATGGCGGCGAGCACGCGGTCGGTGTCGGCCTTCATCCTGCGGGCGTGCTCGATCAACTCGCGGCCCGCCGCGGTGGCGAAGGCGCGCTTGCCGAGGCGTTCGACGAGGCGCACGCCAATGCGCCGTTCAAGTTCGCGGATCTGGAGGCTGACGGCGGGCTGCGTGAGGTTGAGACGTCGCGCGGCGGCGGAGAAGCTGCCGAGGTCGGTGACGTCGATCAGCGCCTGCAACTGGTCTGGATTGAGTCCGCGCATTGCAAGAAAATCTTATTGTTAGGATTGAAACAATAAATTTGCCTCATCGGCCCGACGTACGCAACCGTCGCCGCCATGAGCGACGACTGGATGCCGATTCGTCGGACTGAAATGGAGCGCAGGCTGCGGCGTGAATGTTGGCGGCGGCTCTGGAGCAGCGTCTTGCGGTGGCTGAGCGCCGCCGCGGGGCAGCTTGGCCAATTCCGGCTCTAGGGCTGGTCCGGTTTCGTCCGCACGTAAGAGAGGGCGGGCTCCGGCACGGGTGTGCCCGGCGCGACGGGCTCAACAGTCGCAGGCGAGAGCGGCGGGGCGGCGACCTCGACCGGCTTCGTGCGCAGCGCCGGCAGCGCGCGCAACGCGGCCACCGCCAAGAACAGCACGGCGATCCACGCGATGCGGGAGCCATAGCGGTCGTGCGGGTTGGAGAGCACGCCGCACACAAAGGCGTTTGCCAGTATTGCGACGGTGAAGGTCGCGGCAAGCGGTCCGTACTGCGCGAAGTCGTGACCCGCGAAGTTCGGACGGCGCCAGGCGAGCAGCAGCATGAGCGCCAGCAGGCCGAGCGAAATCAGCGCGACCGGCTCATGCACGAGGTTGATCGGTTCGAAGTCGAGCTGGTTATGCCGCTGCAATGCGCTGTGCGCAGCGGGCACGGCCTCGGGCACGAGATTCTCGATGTGGCCGTAGGCGTCCCAGACGTCGTAGACGATGCCCCAGCCGGTGCCGACCTCGACCAGTTGCAGAAGCGTCGATTTCAGCGCGGTCCAGACGTGCAGGCCGGGATATTGCCACAGGCTTTCAATCGCGATCTCGCGCATTTCCTGTGCGCCGCCCTCGAAGCCGCCGATGGACGCGAACGGTCCCTCGGCGCCCTGATGCCAGAGGAAGTCATTGGCGTGATGCGGCAACTCGGCGCGGTATTTGCACAATTCGTAGCGCGGGTTGGGACAGTTATCTTCAAGGAAGCGGTGAACGATGCCGTCATGCACGAGGCGGCTGAACACGAACGCCGTGCCGCCCGGGGTCCAGACGAGCTTTCCCGTGACCGCGAAATTCGCGGTGAACAGCATCACGACGCCCAGCACGATCGCGCCGAGCGTGCGGGCGAGACCGGCGGCCGGAATCAGGGCGGGCTTTAGCAGACGAACGGCGACGCCAACCGCCAGCATGGCGCAAAGCACCAGCAGCGTCGCGTTGTGCGTCGCGCCGGCCGCGGCGATCAGTACGATCAGTCCGCCCATCTCCCAGCGCGACAAATGCTCGGCGCGGAATACGACCAGATAGACCGCGACCGCCGCGAGGCCGGCGAGGAAATCCGGCATCAACTGGCCGGTGAGCCAGGGCAGGCTGGTCGCGGCTGTGAAGAACGCAATCAGGCCGACCAGGAGACCCGGGCGGTTGCCCAGAT
>JAICQA010000081.1 GCA_025929595.1 Xanthobacteraceae bacterium | reverse complement strand
GGCGACGTGATCCCGCAGGTGCTCGACGTTCTCACCGAAAAGCGCCCGAAGAGCGCGAAACCTTACGTGTTCCCCGACAAGTGCCCGGCCTGCGGCAGCCACGCGGTGCGCGAGACCGATCCGGACACCGGCAAGCAGGACGCCGTGCGTCGCTGCACCGGCGGGCTCATCTGCCCCGCGCAGGCGGTGGAACGCTTGATCCATTTCGTGTCGCGCAATGCCTTCGACATCGACGGGCTGGGCGAAAAACAGATCGCGTTCTTCTTTGAGAAGAGCTGGGTGAAGGAGCCCGCCGACATCTTCACGCTCGAGAAGCGCAACAGGAAAATCAAGCTGGAAAGCGAGGAAGGATTCGGCGCGACGTCGGTGCGCAAGCTGTTCGATGCCATCGACGCCCGGAGGACCATCCCGCTCAACCGTTTCATCTATGCGCTGGGGATGCGCCATGTTGGCGAGACCAACGCCACACGCCTTGCCCGCCACTATCATTCGCTCGACGGGCTGCAAAAGGCGCTGATGAAGGCGAAGCCCGACGAAGAGGACTATCAGGAGCTCACGAATATCGGCGGCATCGGCGAGACGGTCGCCGACGCGATCGTTGAGTTCTTCAAGGAAAAGAAGAACCGCGCGGCAATCGAGGCCTTGCTGGGCGAAATCGATGTCGAGGCGATGGAGGCGGTGGCGAAGGACAGCCCGGTCTCGGGCAAGACGGTCGTGTTCACCGGCGCGCTTGAGCAAATGACGCGCGAAGAGGCGAAGGCGATGGCCGAGCGGCTCGGCGCCAAGGTCGCGGGCTCGGTGTCGGCGAAAACGGATTACGTGGTGGCGGGGCCGGGTGCGGGCTCAAAGCTCGCGGACGCCAAAAAACATGGCGTGAACGTGCTGACCGAAGACGAGTGGTTCAAAATGGTCGGCGGGAAGCGCTGAAACGCTTCCCGCCGCTTACGCCTACGCAGCGCGCTTACAATCGCCCGGTCAACGCCAGCACGATTACGATGATCAGCAGGACGCCGACGATACCGCCGGGACCGTAGCCCCAGCTGCCGCTGTAACCCCAGGTCGGCAGTGCGCCGATCAGGATCAGGATGAGCACGATGATCAGAATGGTGCCGAGCATGTCCGTCGCCTCATTTAGCCGGTGGAATTCGGCTGGATAACGCGGCGCCGGGTTCCCGGTTCCATTGCGGCGAATGACAACGAAAAAAGCCGGGCTTACGCCCGGCTTTTCGTTTGTCCGCACGCAGCGATCAGAGCGTGATGACCTGATCCGGCATATTGCCGGAGAGTGCCTTGTAAAGATCGGGGAAGCAGCCGATCGGTACGCCGTCGAACAACTTGTCGGCGATCTCGCGCTCATAGCAGCACTGGTCGCAGCCCATCAGCAGCATGCCCTTGGCCTTCGCGACCTTGATCAGGCGCTCGCCGGTCGGATTGCCCTTCACGAGCACGTAATTGTTGTCCTCGAAGAAAAACATGCCGGCGACGTCGACGCCATGCCGGTTCTCCTCGAGCTGCGGCAGGATCATCTTGCCGAGCACGTAGGACACCGTGTGGCGCGACGTGGCGAAAATGTAGGCGACTTTCATTGGTGCTCCCCAGATTGCTAAGTCGAAACAGTCCGCTTATTCCCGCGCATAGGCGAGCGAACGCTCGCCGTTCGGCGCGCTATGCGGGGAATCCAGTGCTGGGTCCCCGCTTTCGCGGGGACGAGCGGTATGGTGAGTGGCCGCTGTAAGTAGGGCGGCGCGCAAGGCGGCGACGGCCAGCACCGCGCGGTTCTGCTTGAGCGGATGGACGCCGGGCAGGGCGGCGACGAGATTCTGGGGCGCGTATTGCGCGGCCATCGCCGCGTCGAAGCCCGTCAGCAACTCAGCGAGCGCTTCGCTGTAGGCGATCAGCGTGGTGCAGCTTGAGGCGCGGAAGCGGAGTTCGGCGATCTTGCCCCCGTCGAGCTGAACGCTGAAACGCGCGCTGTTGCCTTCGGCATCGACAATGGTCTCGCCCTGGACGGCAAGTAGCTCTTGGCGGTTGCGGCGAAAGCCGCGTTCGAACAGTTCGGCAACGGTGAAACGCGGCGTGACGCTGCAACAGGCTTCGCGACACGCGGCCGTCATTGGGTCAGTTCCAGCGCAGCAGGCGCTTTTCGAGCCGGCCCGCGACCAGGAAAATGACCAGCACGACGGCAACGATTAGCAGGACAAGGGCCATCATCAGCGCCGCGTTGTAGGTGCTCTGCGCGAAAGAGAGGAGATAGCCGAGGCCGCGGCTTGCAGCCACGAACTCGCCGACCACGGCGCCCGTAAAGGCGAAGCCCACGGCGACCTTGAGATTGCTCAGCACCCACGCGGCGACGGACGGGAGATAAACGTGGCGCAGGAGATCCCAGCGCGTGCCGCCGAGCGTGATGACGCGCTCCACGAGCCGGCGATCGACCTGCCGGATGCCGGTGAAGACGTTGAAGAAGATCACCACCGCCACGAGGATGAAGGCGAGGGCGATCTTGGAGCCGATGCCGATGCCGAGCCAGATCACGAACAGCGGCGCGAGAATGACGCGCGGGATGGCATTGAGCAGCAGCATGACCGGTTGCACCAGCTCCGCAACAACGGGAATAAGCGCGGCGGCGATGCCGAGAATGACGCCGGCGAGAATGCCGAGCGCGAGCCCGCCCAGCGCGGCAGTGAAGGTCGCCTCCATGTGGGTCCAGATGCTGCCGTCGCCGAACAACTGCGCGAGCGCAGCCCCGATCTGCAGCGGCGTCGGCATGTAGAGCGGGTTGAGCCAGCCGGCATTGCCGGCCGCCTGCCACAGCAACAGCAGGATGGAGAAAGCCGCGATCTGCCGCAGCCATGCGTATTTCGGGTTGGTGATCATGCGGCGCGCGCCTTTTCCGCCCGCTCGGCGCCGGGGCTCATGTCCACTTCGCGAGACAAGTCGGCCCAGAGCTTTTCCAGCAGCGGTGCAAACGCCTGATGCGTGCGGGCGCGCACGAGATCGCGCGGGCGCGGGATCGGCACGTTATAGCGCTGCGTGATGCGGGCACGCGGCCCTTGCGACAGGAGATAGACCGCGTCGGAGAGCGCGATCGCTTCCTCGAGGTCGTGCGTGACCAGGAGCACGCCGATCTTCTCGCGCTCGACCATCTCCACCACTTCCTGGCTGATGCGCGCGCGTACGATGGCATCGAGCGAGGCGAAGGGCTCGTCCATCAGCAAGAGTTTCGGCTTGAGCGCCATGGCCTGCGCGATGGCCACGCGCTTGCGCTGGCCGCCGCTCAGATGGCGCGGATAACGGTCGCCGAATCCTTCGAGGCCGAAGCGGGCCAGCCACTCGTCGGCGGTGCGCAGTGCCTGCACGCGTTCCATGCCGCGAAAGCCGAGGCCGAGCGCAACGTTGTCGCGCGCGGTGCGCCACGGCAGCAGCGCGTCGTCCTGGAACAGGATGCCGATCTCGGACTGCGGAAACTCCGCTTCCACCTTGCCGGCGAGCGGCTGCTGGAGTCGCATGATGACGCGCAACAGGCTGGACTTGCCGGATCCCGAAGGCCCGACCAGACTCACGAACTGGCCTTTACCGACCTCAAGGCTCGCGCCTTCAAGCACCGGCTCGCCGCCGCCATAGGCGAGCGAAATATCGGATAAACGCAGGGGACTAACCTTTCACGATGGAGGTGTCGTGCAGGCCGGCGAGATCGGCGTCGGCCTTCAGCACACCCGCCAATTTCAGCGTCTCATAGACGCGGCGCGAGGAATCGAGATCGATCGTCACGCTCTCCGGATAAAGCGACGCGCGATGCTGCGCGATCACCTCGCGGAAGACCGGGATGTTGGCGCCGGCCATCAGGGCCTTGGGGAAGGCGCCGACGATGTCGTCCGGTTTCATTTTCGGCAGCGCCTTGAGTGCGTCGTTGAGGCCGGCCGCGAGCTGGAGCATTTCCTCGCGGCGCGCGGGGATTTCGTCGGCGCGCACCGACACGCCCATGAACTCATAAGGACCGCCGAGATATTTTTCGGCGTCCTTCAGATCCATCGCGTTGAAGATCGTGCGGGCACCGGATTCACTGAGCACGGTGAGGGCAGGCTCCTGCACGAAGCCGGCGTCGACCTGACCCTGACGCAACGCTTCGAGGATGTTCACGCCCATATTGGCGACCTTGACCTTGTCCTTGTCGATGCCGGCGCGCTGGAGCAGGAACAGCAACAGCGAATGGTCGGCCTGACCGAGCTGCGAGACGGCGACCGTGCGACCTTCGAGGTCTTTCACGTCGTCGATCTCCTTGGCCTTGCCGGTGGCGGTGACGAGCGCAAACAGCGGCAGACGGCCGGTGGTGGCGAAGCGGCGGATATTGGCGCCTTTCACATAGGCCGAGATCGCAGGATCGAGCGCGGTTGCAGCGTAATCGACGGCGCCGCCAACGAGCGCCTGGATCGCCGCGTTGCCGCCGCGGGTGTAGACGAGCTCGACGTCGAGCCCGTGCTTGCGCCAATGGCCGCCGTCGCGCGCGACTTCATACGGGAGGATGCAAAGAATCTGGCTGCAGAAGGCGAGCTTGATCTTCTTCAGCTCTTTCTCCTGCGCGGCGCCGGGGCCGGCCGACGACAGGAGCCCGGCAATGGCGGCGACGCCGCCCAGAACCGTGCGCCGGTTCAGATCGGGAGCCGGCAGATTGGCGCTCGTGAGACCCTCCGGTACCGGCAGGGCATGATCTTCGTCGCAGCAACCCATTGAATCTCTCCCGAGGCGGAATTCCCACCCACGTCTATAAGCCACCATTTCTTAACAGAGAAAATTCGTCAATAGACCAAAATTACAGGATATTTCTGCTATTTTGGCAGCGGATCGGTGGCCACTTTCAGCCAACGGGCGGTAGCGTCGTCCAGTTCCGGCGACAGCCGGCGGCGCACGTCTGCGTGATAGGCGTTCACCCAGTCGATTTCGTCGGCGGTGAGCAACGACGGGTCGATCAGGCGGCGGTCGATGGGCGCCAGCGTCAGCACCTCAAAGCCGAGCAGTTTCTTTTCGCCACCGGACGGAGCGGGGAGGCCGACGATCAGTTCTAGGTTCTCGATGCGGATGCCGTACGCGCCGGTTTTGTAATAGCCCGGCTCATTCGACAGGATCATGCCGGCCTCCAGTTTCGCGCCGCCAAGTTTCGAGATGCGCGCGGGGCCTTCGTGCACCGAGAGATAGCTGCCGACTCCGTGGCCGGTGCCGTGATCGAAATCGACGCCGTCCGCCCACAGCGCGCGGCGCGCGAAGGGATCGATCTGCGCGCCGGTTGTGCCTTGAGGAAATTTCGCGGTCGCAATCGCGATGTGTCCCTTCAATACCTGCGTGAAGCGGGTACGCATTTCGCTCGTGGGCTCGTCGACCGCGACGGTGCGCGTTACGTCCGTAGTGCCGTCTTCATATTGCGCACCGGAGTCGAGCAGGAACAATTCACCCGGCGCGATGCGCCGGTTGCTCCTGTCCGTCACGCGATAGTGGACAATGGCGCCGTTCGGTCCCGCGCCGGAGATCGTCGGAAAGGAAATATCCTTGAGCTTTCCGGTTTCGCGGCGGAAGGTTTCGAGCGCGGCGACGGCGTCGATCTCGGTGAGATTGCCCTGCGGCGCCTCATGATCGAACCACGCGAGGAAACGCACGAGTGCGGCGCCGTCGCGCAAATGCGCGGCACGTGCGCCGTCGATCTCGGCGGCGTTCTTGATCGCCTTCATGCGCATGACGGGATCGGCGCCTTTGTCGATCTTGCCGCCGGCGGCTTCGATGCGTTCGGCGAGAATTTTCGGCGCCGTCGCCTGATCGAGCCGGACAGTCCTGCCGTTGGCTCTCTTCGTAACCTCGTCTTCGAGTGCCGCGGGTTCGCGAATGTCCGCAAGTTTTGCCAGCGTGTCGCGCACTTTGTTGGAAAGCTTGCGCGCATCGACGAATAGCGTCGGCGTCCCCTCGCGCGGCACATAGGCCCAGGAGAGCGGCAGCGGCGTATGCGAGACGTCGTGGCCCCGGATGTTGAAGGTCCACGCGATCGACGCAGGATCGGAAAGGAGCACCGCGTCGAGCTTGTCCTTGGCGAGTGCCTCGCGAATGCGTTTGAGCTTGTCCGCCGCGGGCTCGCCGGCGAATTTCAGATCATGCAGTTTGACGGGCGTCAGCGGTGGGGCGGGGCGGTCGCGCCAGATCGCATCGAGCGGGTTGTCGCTCGCCGCAACGAGCATTCCGCCCGCGCGCTCGACGGACTTCTGCAACCGCTCGGCGCTGTCGAGCGTCGTGCGCCAGGAGTCGAAGCCGAGTTTCGCGCCCCTCGACAGGTGTTCGGCGATCCACTCATGCGGCGGGTGTTCGACCAGGTGTTCAATCGAAAAAGCCTTGCCGTCGACCTGATCCCTAGCCTGTAACGTGTAGCGGCCATCCACAAAGAGTGCGGCTTTGTCCCCGAGCACGACCACCGCGCCGAGCGAGCCGGTGAAGCCGGTGAGCCAGGCCATGCGCTCCTCGCAGGCGGGTACATATTCGTTCTGGTGCTGGTCCGCCGTGGTGACGATAAAGCCGTCCAGCCCGCGGCGCGCGAGTTCCTTGCGCAGGGCGTTGAGCCGCTCCGCGCCTTTGCCGGGTGTCGCCCGTTCCTCAAACGACTGGAATTCGGCTTTGAACATGTTGCTCTTCTAGGTCTCGACCGTTTCTGCGTCCAATGGCCCGGAAAAATGGCCGTTTCACCCTCGCAAAAGGGGGGCGGCGATGCCATTTTGTTCTCACAGAGATTCGTGAAAGTCCCCCGTGGCCGATCCGCTTGAGAGCGATGACGATTTCCTGCCGCCCGCGCCCCGCGCCGGCGGCATTGCCGCGCGCGCCTATGCGTCGCTTGCGTCCAATCAGGGCTATCTGGAAGGGCTGAACGCCGAGCAGATCGAGGCAGTCGAAAGCCTCGACGGGCCGGTGCTGGTGCTCGCGGGCGCCGGCACGGGCAAAACCCGCGTTCTGACGACCCGCATCGCGCACATTCTCGCGACCGGCCGGGCGCGGCCCGGCGACATTCTCTCAGTGACCTTCACCAACAAGGCGGCGCGCGAGATGCGCCACCGGGTCAGCAACATGGTCGGCGAGGCGGTGGAAGGCATGCCATGGCTTGGCACTTTCCACTCAATCGGCGCGAAGATCCTGCGCCGCCACGCCGAGCTCGCGGACCTTAAATCCGATTTCACCATTCTCGATACGGACGACCAGATCCGTCTCATCAAGCAAATCCTGCAAGCCGCCGACATCGACGAGAAGCGCTGGCCCGCGCGCCTGTTTGCCGCGATCATGGATGGCTGGAAGAACCGCGGGCTTTCGCCGGAAGACGTGCCGGGCGGAGATTCGGCGGGCTTTGCCGACGGAAAGGCGAAGCAGCTTTACGTCGCCTATCAGGCGCGGCTGAAGACGCTCAACGCCGCCGACTTCGGCGACTTGCTGCTCGAGAATCTGCGCATCTTCCGCAAGGAGCCGGACGTGCTCGCGCGCTATCAGCAGCGCTTCCGCTACATGCTGGTGGACGAGTATCAGGACACGAACGTCGCGCAGTACCTGTGGCTGCGGTTGCTCGCGCAACGGCCCACGGTTTCGGTGGAGCACCAGCGGGCGAATATCTGCTGCGTCGGTGACGACGACCAGTCGATCTACGGCTGGCGCGGCGCGGAAGTCGACAACATCCTGCGTTTCGAGAAAGATTTCCCCGGCGCGAAAGTCATTCGCCTTGAGCGCAACTACCGCTCGACAGGCCACATCCTTGCGGCGGCCTCACATCTGATCGCGCACAATCAGGGCCGGCTTGGCAAGACGCTGCGTACCGAAGATGTGCCGGGCGAGAAGGTCACCGTCACCGGCGCGTGGGACTCGGAAGAGGAAGCGCGCACCATCGGTGCGGAGATCGAGGACTGGCGGCGGCAGGGGCACAGGCTTTCGGAGATTGCGATCCTCGTGCGCGCCTCGTTCCAGATGCGCGAATTTGAAGACCGCTTCATTACGCTCGGACTTCCCTATCGCGTGGTGGGTGGACCGCGTTTCTATGAGCGCGCGGAAATCCGCGACGCGCTCGCCTATTTCCGCAGCGTCTGCTCGGTGACGGACGACCTCGCGTTCGAGCGCATCGTCAATGTGCCGAAGCGCGGTCTGGGCGACGCGACCGTTCAACTCCTGCACGACTATTCGCGCGCGCATAACACGTCGCTGCAGGAGTCCGCGCGCGCCCTGATTGCGACCGAGGAACTGAAGCCGAAGCCGCGCGCAACGATCCGCGACCTGATCGTGAGCTTCGACCGCTGGCGCGCGCAGCTCGACCACATTTCGCACACGGAGCTGGCCGAGGTCGTGCTTGACGAGTCCGGCTATACGGCCATGTGGCAGAATGAACGCTCGGCGGACGCCGCGGGCCGGCTCGAAAACCTGAAGGAGCTGGTGCGCTCCATGGAAGGCTTCGAGAACATGCGCGGCTTCCTCGAGCACATCGCGCTGGTGATGGACACGGAAGGCGCGAACGACGCCGATTCCGTTTATCTGATGACCCTGCACGCCGCGAAGGGGCTCGAATTCGACACGGTCTATCTGCCGGGTTGGGAAGAGGGGCTTTTCCCGCATCAGCGCGCGCTCGACGAGCAGGGCCGCTCGGGATTGGAAGAAGAGCGGCGGCTTGCGCATGTCGGGCTCACGCGCGCGCGCAAGAACGCGCGGCTGTTCTTCGCCATCAACCGGCGCATTCACGGTATGTGGAATTCAACGGTGCCGAGCCGTTTCCTCGACGAATTGCCGGAGGCGCATGTGGATGTGACCGAGGCGGCGAGCGGTTTCGCCGAGCCGCGCTCGCGGTTCGATCGTGCCGAGCCGTTCACGGGCTCGCGTTATGACACGCCGGGTTGGCAGCGCGCGCAGGCGCGTGCGAACGGCAGCGCTGGCCGTTTCGTAAAGACGCCGCCGACGATCGAGGCGGTCGCCGTGCGGCGTTCGACGAGCGGTGCGCGGCTCGCGGTCGGCGAGCGTGTCTTCCACCAGAAATTCGGCTACGGCCAGGTGCGCGAGGTGGACGGCGATAAGCTCACGGTCAGTTTCGACAAGGCCGGCGAAAAGCGGGTGGTGGCGAGCTTCGTCGACAGAGCCTAATTCGGCGGCGTGGATAACAAAACATGGCAATCAGCAAGCATATCAAAGACCTGATCGAAGCGGCGTGGGTTGACGGTCATGTCTGTCTCGTGGGCACCGCCGGCCCCGACGGACCGAATGTCAGCGCCAAGGGCAGCATGATCTTTTTCGACGACGATCATCTCGCCTATTGGGAGCGCT
>JAICQA010000435.1 GCA_025929595.1 Xanthobacteraceae bacterium | reverse complement strand
GCCAGCCGTGATCAGGATCGACACCTCATGAGCCCGAGCATCCTTCCGCATCGGCAATGTCGCTCATCGCTGCCGGTCATCGTCCGACCTCGCAGGCGCTTGGTCGAGCGCCGCGAAACCGGCCCGATCAACGCCGCGAATAAGCTTACGGTCCCAAGTCATATCGCGCTGGAGAGCCTTGGCGCCACGCCCGTTCTTCGGACGAGCCTCTCCCAACCGCATGACACCGAGCCGATCTGCACAGCGGCAATGTTGAAATCCCCATAGCGCTTGCGGCGCTTCCCTGCCCAACCTCCCGCGGGTTCCTTCACCGGAGGCTTTCCGACGCCGGCCTCCATGCCGGTGGCTGCGCTCGCAACGGGCCGGCATCAGAAACCCTTCACGGGAGCGGCGGTGTTGCCTGCCAACGAGAGGTCCGCAGCTGGCCGATACCGTTGAAAAACTCGCTTGATGGCGCTGGCGAACGCTGATTCCTGCCAGTGAAGCATTGGCGGGAGGCGGCGATGATGGGACGGCAGACGGCGGATCAGGGCGCGTTGTTCTACGAGTTCCGCCTTGAGGATCGCATCCCGGAGGGGCACCTGCTGCGCCGGCTCAATGCGATCATGGCGCCGGTTTTTGCCGGCCTGCACCAGCGGCTCGCACCGTACTACAGCGCAACCGGCCGGCCCTCGATTGATCCCGAGCTGATGATCCGCATGCTCATCATCGGCTATTGCTACGGCATCCGGTCGGAGCGGCGGCTGTGCGAGGAAGTGGCCCTCAATCTGGCTTATCGCTGGTTTTGCCGTCTCGACCTCAATGATGCCGTGCCGGATCATTCCAGCTTCTCCAAGAACCGGCATGGGCGCTTCCGCGAATGCGATCTCTTACGGCAGATCTTCGAGGCGGTGGTGCGCGCCTGCATGGATGCCGGCCTCATCAAGGGCGAGGGCTTTGCCGTCGACGCCAGCGTGATGGAGGCCAATGCCAGCCGCTATCACGGTGTTCCGCCGGAGGAGGCGACCTGGTCCGATTCCCAAAGCCGCACCCGCGCCGTGCGGGAATATCTCGCCGCGCTGGATCAGGAGGCGCGGGATCCGGCCCGCAAAGCACCGAAAGTGATCTCGCTGTCCGATCCGGCCTCAGCCTGGACGGCAAAGGCCAACAAGCGGGTGCAGTTCGGCTATGGCCTGAACTATCTGATCGACATGGAGAACGCGGTGATCGTCGACGTCGAGGCGACGCCGGCCAGAACCTATGACGAAGTGCGTGCCACGCGAACCATGCTGAACCGCACCAAGAGACGGCTCGGTCTCAAGCCCAAGCGGCTCGTTGCCGATACCGCCTATGGCACCGGGCAGTTTCTCGGCTGGCTGGTGGGGCAGCGTATTGCGCCGCACATCCCAGTCTGGGATAAGAGCAAACGTGAAGACGGCACGCTCTCGCGGCAGGACTTTCGCTTCGACAAGAAGGGCGACGTCTATTTCTGCCCGCAAGGCAAGATCCTGGAGACCACAGGCCGGCTCGTCAATGGCGGCGCCACGCTGCTCTACTGCGCCAGAAAACACGATTGCACCGCCTGTCCGCTCAAACCGAAATGCTGCCCGAACACGCCATCACGCAAAATCCCGCGCGACGTGCACGAGGCGGCCAGAGACAAGGCCCGGGCACTCGCGAGCACGGAGGCCTTCCAGCGTTCACGCGACGAGCGCAAGAAGGTCGAGATGCGCTTTGCCCACTTGAAAACCCATCACCGCTTCGAGCGCATGCGGCTGCGTGGTCTCACCGGCGCACGCGATGAGTTCCACCTTGCAGCCATCGCACAGAACTTGAAAACCCTCGCATGCCGGTTGGCGTGAAAAACACGAGAAAGCGATCGCATTAACGTGAGTGACGGGGCCGCAGAAATGTCGGGCGACCTGCAGAACGTCTTGCAGCCTAGTTTTTCAACGGTATCGG
>JAICQA010000186.1 GCA_025929595.1 Xanthobacteraceae bacterium | reverse complement strand
CAGAAATGGGCTGCGTTCGTCTTGCGAACCCGTATGATGCCGCAAGCATCACAGGGGTAGCAGCATGTTTCCAACTTCCGTCGCCGGCAGCCTGCCGAAACCGTCCTGGCTCGCGGAGCCGAACAAGCTCTGGGCGCCGTGGCGGCAGGAAGGCGCCGATCTCGTCGCTGCCAAGGCAGACGCGACACTGCTCGCAGTCAAGGAGCAGGAAGACGCCGGCATCGACATCGTCACCGACGGAGAACAGGCGCGGCAGCATTTCGTGCACGGATTCCTTGAACGCGTCGAAGGGATCGACTTCGCGCACAAGATTGAAATGGGAATCCGTGCCGACCGCTATAAGGCGATGGTCCCGCAGGTGATCGGCGAATTGCGCCTCAAGGGCCGCGTGCACGAGATGGAAGCCCGCACGGCGCGCGCGCATACAAAGCGCAAGCTGAAATTCACACTCCCCGGTCCCATGACCATCATCGACACGATCGCCGACCGCCACTATGGCGACAAGGTGAAGATGGCAATGGCTTTCGCCTCACTCCTGAATCAGGAAGCGCGTGCGCTGGAGGCGGACGGTGTGGATGTCGTGCAGTTCGACGAGCCTGCGTTCAATGTGTACACGGGCGAAGTAAAAGACTGGGGCATCGACGCGCTGCACCGCGCAGCCGAAGGCCTGAAGTGCAAGACGGCCGTCCACATCTGCTACGGCTACGGCATCAAGGCCAACACCGACTGGAAAGAAACGCTCGGCGGCGAATGGCGCCAGTATGAGGAAATCTTCCCGCCGATCGCACGCAGCAAGATCGATCAGGTGTCGCTCGAATGCATGCACTCCAGGGTGCCGATGAGCCTGATGAAGCTCTTGGACGGCAAAGATGTGCTGGTGGGCGCGATCGACGTGGCAAGCGACAAGATTGAGACGCCGGAGGAAGTGGCCGCCCTGCTCGCGGGCGCCACGAAATACGTCGCGCCCGAAAAGATCGTCGCCTGCACGAATTGCGGCATGGCGCCGATGCGCCGCGACATCGCCTACGCCAAGCTGCGCGCGCTCGCGCAGGGCGCGGAACTCGCACGCAAGAAAAACGGTTGACCGGAACGTCCGCCCCCGACGCGCGTTCGGCTTGAAACCGCTTTCCTTCCGGAAGCGGCGGAACCCGCCGCGAGGGGCAATCATGGTTCAGCCCGTGCAGCAGGAACGCAGCGCCTATCTCGTCGCGCAAGACTCGCCGGCAATCGACCTGATGGGGCCGACGATCCAGTTGCTGGGCCAGCCCGAGGAACTCGACGGCGGCATTTGCGTCATGCTCGGTACGATCCCGCCGGACGCAATCGTGCCCCTGCACAGCCATGCCGATCCCGAAACCTTCCTCATGATCGCAGGTGAACTGGAGGGCTTTGCGGATGCCGAAAACGGCGGCCGCTGGCTCCGCATCGAACCGGGCGGAGTATTTCATGTGCCGGGTGGCGCTCGCCACGCCTTCCGCAATCGCACACGCGTCTCCGCCGTCTCCTATATCGTCAGCACCCCGCGGATGGCTCGCTTCTTCCTCGAGATCGGCAATGTTCTGACGCCCGGCGCCGCGGTTCCTCCTGTCACGCCGGAAACGCTGCGGCACTTCCAGGACACGGCGCAACGTTATGGCTACTGGAACGCAACGCCGGAGGAAAATGCCGAGATCGGTCTGACTCTCCCGCCGCTCCATTGAACGAAGCGGCTCTACCGTTCCGCCCGCCCGAACACGTCCATCAGCTCGGCTACTTTCTTTCGTTGATCCGCGCGGTTGCCGGATTTGATTGCGTCTTCGACGCAATGCGCGACGTGGTCGCGCAGGATTTCCTCTTCCGCGCGGCGCAACGCCGCCCGCACTGCGGCCACCTGCGTCACGATGTCGATGCAGTAGCGGTCGTCCTCGACCATGCGCGTCAATCCGCGCACCTGCCCTTCGATGCGCTGAAGGCGCTTTAGTACCGAGGTCTTGGCTTGTCCATGCATGAGGTCTATATACCCCCTAGGGGTATCGGACGCAAGACGGAAGAGACGGTGAGATATGGCCCATTCGCACACGCACGACGCACATCACGCGCACGATCATTCGCAGCATCTCGCGACCGACCCGGTTTGCGGGATGAAGGTCGATCCGCACACGGCGAAGCACCGAGCAACGTACGAAGGCCGCACCTACTATTTCTGTTCCGCGCGCTGCCGCGAGAAATTTGAAGCCGATCCCACGCGCTACCTCAAAAAGGACAAGGCCGCCACCGCACCCGTCCCGGCCGGCACGATCTATACCTGCCCCATGCACCCCGAAATCCGGCAGGTCGGGCCCGGCTCCTGCCCGATCTGCGGCATGGCGCTCGAGCCGCTGCTCGTCTCCGCCGACAGCGGCCCCAATCCCGAACTCGCCGACATGACCCGCCGCTTCTGGATCGGTCTCGCGCTGACAATCCCCGTCTTCGCGCTCGAAATGGGCAGCCATCTGCTCGGCCTCGACCTCATCGAGCAGCCTTACGCCAACTGGATTCAGTTCGCGCTCGCAACCCCCGTCGTGCTTTGGGCTGGCTGGCCGTTCTTCGTGCGCGGCTGGCAGTCGCTCGTCACGCGCAACCTCAACATGTTCACCCTGATCGCGATGGGCACAGGCGTCGCCTATGCCTACAGCGTCGTCGCAACACTTGCGCCTAGCATTTTTCCTGACGCGTTCCGCGATCATCACGGCGCGGTCGCGGTCTATTTCGAGGCCGCGGCGGTCATCACCGTGTTAGTCCTGCTTGGCCAGGTGCTGGAGTTGCGCGCGCGCGAGCACACCTCGGGCGCGATCAAGGCGTTGCTCAATCTTGCGCCGAAGACCGCGCGCCGCCTCCTCGACGACGGAGGCGAGGAAGAAGTACCGCTCGATACGGTCATCGCAGGTGATCGGCTCCGCGTGCGGCCCGGCGAGAAAGTGCCGGTGGACGGCGAAGTGCTGGAAGGCCGCTCGTCGCTCGACGAGTCGATGGTGACGGGCGAGTCGATGCCGGTCACAAAGGAAGCTGGCGCGACACTGATCGGCGGCACGATCAACCAGTCCGGCGCGCTCGTCATGCGCGCCGACAAGGTCGGCCGCGACACCCTGCTCGCGCGCATCGTGCAGATGGTGGCGGATGCCCAGCGCACCGCCGCCCCCATCCAGCGCCTCGCCGATCAGGTGTCGGGCTGGTTCGTGCCGCTCGTGATCCTGATCGCGATTGCCGCCTTTGTCGCGTGGTCGATCTTCGGACCCGAACCACGCTTTGCCTATGGTCTTGTCGCCGCGGTGAGCGTTCTCATCATCGCCTGCCCCTGCGCGCTCGGCCTCGCCACGCCAATGTCGATCATGGTTGGCGTCGGACGCGGCGCGGAGTTGGGTGTCCTCATCAGGAATGCGGTCGCGCTCGAACGTATGGAGAAGGTCGACACGCTTGTGATCGACAAGACCGGCACGCTCACCGAGGGCAAACCGAAGGTGACGAAGATCGTCTCCGCGCCAGGCTTCGAAGAGAACGAAGTGTTGCGCCTTTCCGCGAGCCTTGAGCGCGCGAGCGAACACCCCCTCGCGCATGCCATTGTCGCGGCGGCCGAAGAGCGCAAGCTGAAACTCGCTGACGCAAACGATTTCGACTCGCCGGTCGGCAAGGGCGTGATCGGCACGGTCGAAGGCAGGTCCGTCGCGCTCGGGAATGCAAAATACTTGAAGGATATCGGCGTCGCGACTGACGCGCTCGCGGGCGAAGCAGACAAGCTCCGCGCCGACGGCGCCACCGCGATCTTCGCGGCGATCGACGACAAGGCCGCCGGCATCCTTGCCATCGCCGACCCGGTGAAGCGGACGACGCCCGAGGCGCTAGAAGCGCTGCACGCCGAAGGCATCCGCATCGTCATGCTCACCGGCGACAATCACACGACGGCGAACGCCGTGGCGCGGCAGCTCGGCATCGATGAGGTCCACGCCGAGGTTCTGCCTGAAGACAAGAAGAAGATCGTCGACAAATTGCGGGCCAAAGGCCGTGTCGTCGCGATGGCGGGCGATGGCGTGAACGACGCGCCGGCGCTTGCCGCCGCCGACGTCGGAATCGCCATGGGCACGGGCACCGACGTTGCGATGGAGAGCGCGGGCATCACGCTCGTCAGGGGCGATCTCGTCGGCATCGTGCGCGCACGCCGACTCTCGCACGCTACGATGAAGAACATCAGACAGAACCTGTTCTTCGCCTTCGCCTACAACGCGGCGGGCGTGCCGCTCGCAGCGGGCGTGCTCTATCCGATGTTCGGTATCCTGCTGACCCCGATCGTCGCCGCAGCGGCGATGGCCCTCTCCTCCGTCAGCGTCGTCGCCAACGCGTTGCGTCTGCGGCGTTCAACGGTCTGACGTTAACCGCGCCGTTTAAGCCTAACGGCCGGAACGGCGCGCGGGCCGCGTGTATCCGTGCAAGAGTGCACGCGAGAAGGAGACGCCAACATGCTCGATCGTCGAAAGACGTCGCGAATGCGCGCATTCAAGGGCGGCAGAATCGAATTTGACCGGCATTGGCCAAGGGTCGACTGCGTGGTCCGCAATTTGTCGAAAGCCGGCGCGTATCTGGAATTGTCGGACAACGCCAACACGCCGCTCGAGTTTTCGCTCGTCTTCACGATGACGGACGAAGCTCGCGCCTGCCGCCAGATCTGGCGGCAGGGCAAACATATCGGTGTGCAGTTCGCCTGATCGCTAGAAGACGGCGAGATAGCGCAACAGCGCCAGTATGCCGATGATGATCACGATGATGCGCACGATCTGCTTCGCGCGCCCGTCGAGCGGCAAACGGTCGACGAGATAGAGCACCAGAAAAACAACAAGAAACGTAACGAGAATACCGATCAGAAGGTTCATTGCGTCGCCCCATATTGCACGGCCCGCGGCGGGAAGCGCCGCGCGGCGTCCGGCATCGGTTTCTCAACGCGCTGCCGGGTTCCCGGTTCCAATTTTGGAACCGTGAAGGCCCGCTCGTCAATTTAACTCGATCGACCCGTCGATTTCATAAGTCAGGTTCACTTTCCCCACCGACAGCGTCACTTTCGCCGGCAACGACTCGCTACCTTTGAGCTGTCCGGACTCGATTGCCGCGCGCACTGCCTTTTCGATCTCGCGCTGCGAGGTTACGCCGACCACCTTCAGAAACTTGCGAATGCTCGTATTGAAGACGTCCTCATTCATCGCGTTCTCCTTCAGCCGAACAGCCCCACCGCATAATAACTGAATGCGGCGATCAGCGCCGAGGCCGGGATTGTGATGATCCAGGCGATCACGATGCTATGAGCCACCCCCCATCGCACCGCCGAAACCTTTTTCGCCGCCCCCACGCCGATGATGCAGCCGGTGATCGTGTGCGTCGTCGAAACCGGAATACCGAGCGAGGTCGCAGCGAACAGCATGAAGGCCCCGCCCGTCTCCGCACAGAAGCCCTGCACCGGCGTCAGCCGCGTGATCTTCGAGCCCATCGTCTTCACGATGCGCCAGCCGCCGAACAGCGTGCCGAGCCCCATCGCCGCCTGGCAGGTGATCACCACCCAGAACGGCACGTAGAATTCCGACCCCAGCATCCCTTGCGAGTAGAGCAGCACGGCAATAATGCCCATGGTCTTCTGCGCATCGTTGCCGCCATGGCCGAGAGAATACATCGACGCCGACACGAATTGCAGCGAGCGGAAGACGTTGTCGACCGAATAGGGTGACGCGCGCACAAACAGCCACGATACGAT
>JAICQA010000208.1 GCA_025929595.1 Xanthobacteraceae bacterium | reverse complement strand
TTCACGCGAAGAGCCGCCGATCGACCAGAGCCGGATTCCTCAAAGCGGCACGGCGGACCGGATTCCGTCCGGCACGGTGACGGCGGCCGCGCCGCAGTTCTCTCCGGCCCCGGCACAGTCGGCTCCGGCGCAAGCCGCGCCCGCACCCTCGACCGCGCCTGCCAACTTTTCCACTGAGCCGCGACGTGTCCGCACCGTGACCGTGCGCGCCGACGGCACGGTTGTTCCAAATCAGCGTGCGAACGACGCCGCTGGCGGTGCGCGAACCGCCGCTGCGCAGACTGCCGTGAGTCCGCTCGCGTTGCAGAACGGGGCTCAGTCGCCGGTTCTCCCGCCGCAGCGCCCGTCGACGACGACAAGCTCCGCGCCGCTCCGCGGCGACAATCCGTGGTCCAGCGGTCCCTCGGCCGGTCAGGCGACTGCGCCGACCCAGCAGGCCGCCTTGCCGCCGCAGCCGGCGCCCACCGTTGCTGTCAACACACCCGCGCCCGCGGGCAGCTACGTGGTCCAGGTAGCGGCGCAGAAGTCCGAAGGCGAGGCGCAGCAGACGTGGCAGGCGCTGCAGCAGAAATACAGCAGCGTCCTCGGCAGTCAGCACGCCACCATCCGGCGCGTCGATCTTGGCGAGCGCGGCGTCTTCTATCGCGCCCAGGTCGGGCCCTTCACCACGCGGGCGCAGGCCAGCGAAGTCTGCCAGAGCCTCAAGGCGGCCGGCGGCGAGTGCGTGATCCAGCGCAACTGATCCGGCGCTTTTCGACCGAATTCTTCGGCTTGTCGCTTGACGCATGAGCGGCCCGCCACTACCCGGCATCGCATGACGCGAGCCTGCATTCTCGGTTGCGCCGGGACGAGCCTTACGAGCGACGAACGCGTGCTGTTTGAGCGCGCGCAGCCATTCGGCTTCATTCTGTTCGCCCGCAACATCGAGCGCCCCGAGCAGGTTCGCGCGCTGGTCGGAGAGATGCGCGCGCTGGTCGGGCGTGACGACGCGCCGGTCCTCATCGATCAGGAAGGCGGACGCGTGCAGCGCTTGCGGCCGCCGCACTGGCCGGATTTTCCGCCGGCCGCGCGTTTCGGCGAGATTCACGCGCGCGACGCGGCGCGTGGACTGGAAGCCGTGCGGCTCGGCGCACGGTTGATCGCGCAAGAATTGTCCGCCCTCGGCATCAACGTCGATTGCCTGCCGGTCGCCGATCTCCTGTTTGCGGAGGGTCACGGGATCATCGGCGACCGCGCCTATGGCGGCGACCCGGTGACGGTCGCGAAGCTCGCGCGCGCGGCGGCGGAAGGATTGATCGAAGGCGGCGTGCTGCCGGTCGTGAAGCACATTCCGGGTCACGGCCGCGCGCGTTCTGACAGCCACGAAGAGCTGCCGGTGGTCGAGACACCGCTCGATGAACTGGATCGCACCGACTTCGAGTCATTCCGCCGGCTGAAGGACATTCCGATCGGCATGACGGCGCACGTGGTCTACACCGCCATCGATCCGGAGCGCGCGGCGACCGTGTCGCCGATCGCGATCGAGGAAGTGATCCGCGGCCGTATCGGATTTGACGGGCTCTTGCTGTCCGACGATCTTTCGATGAAGGCCCTCAAGGGCTCCCTCGGCAGCCGCACCGAGGCTGCGCTCGCGGCGGGCTGTGACGTCGCACTCCATTGCAACGGGCGGCTTGCGGAAATGCAGGAAGTCGTAGCGGCGAGCCGAGCCCTCGACGGTGAGGCCGCCCGGCGGGCCGATGCGGCCCTTGGCCGCCAGGGAACGCCTGGAGGAACCCCGAGAAAAGCCCTCAATGTGGCTGAGGCGCACGCCCGCTTTTCCGCTATGATGACGGCCTGATGAACGAATCAGTGGTTGAAAACAACGACTTCGAGCTGCCGGACGGCGAGCGCCTCGCCGAGGGGCCGGCGCTGGTCGTGGACGTAAGCGGCTTCGAGGGGCCGCTCGATCTCCTGCTGGCGCTCGCGCGCAGCCAGCAGGTCGATCTCTCGAAAATTTCGATCCTGGCCCTGGCCGAACAGTATCTCGACTTCATCGAGCGCGCCCGCGACCTGAAGATCGAGATCGCCGCCGACTATCTCGTCATGGCCGCATGGCTTGCCTATCTCAAGTCGCGCCTCTTGCTGCCCGAGCCGCCCGCCGACGAGGAACCGTCGGCGGCCGATCTCGCGGCCGATCTCGCGCAGCGGCTCCAGCATCTCGAAGCCATTCGTCAGGCCGGCGCGCGGCTCATGACGCGCCATCGTCTCACGCATGATTTCTTCGCACGCGGCATGCCGGAGCAGATCAAGGAAGGTCCGCCGAGCGGCTACACGGCGACGCTCTACGATCTCCTGCACGCCTACTCGTTCCAGCGGCAGAAGACGGCGCTGTCGTCCGTCTCGCTGCCGAAGCGGCAGGTGTGGTCGCTCGCCGACGCGCGCGAGACGCTGCAACGCCTCGTCGGCCGTGCCGGCGAGTGGACACAGCTCGATCTCTTCCTGATCGAATATGTCGTCGAGCCGGCTATGCGTGCCACCGTATTCGCGTCGAGTTTCAGTGCGACGCTCGAACTGGTGAAGGAAGGCCAGATCGATCTTCAGCAGGAGGAGGCGTTCTCGCCCCTCTGGCTGCGCCGCCGCGAACACCGCTCAATGAACCGGGAGAAGAACTCGTGACCGCCCTTCGGGCTCAAAAATTCAAACTTGCGCACCCGACGCCGGAGAACGAAAACCCGGCGCCGGAGGAAAAGGAAGTTGTCGCGCCGGCGCCCGCCGTGGACATGGACGAGTCGCTGCGCACGCTCGAGGCGCTCCTGTTCGCGACGCCCGAGCCTGTCGACGAGAAGGCGCTCGCCGCGCGCCTGCCGGAAGACACGGACGTGAAGGCGCTGCTGACGCAGTTGCAGGAAATTTATTCGACGCGCGGTGTGAACCTTGTGAAGGTTGCGGGCAAGTGGGCGTTCCGCACCTCGACCGACCTCGGTCATCTGATGACGCGCGAGCAGCAGGAGCCGAAAAAGCTCTCGCGCGCCGCGATCGAGACGCTCGCGATCATCGCCTACCACCAGCCCGTCACGCGCGCCGAAATCGAAGCCATTCGCGGCGTCACGATCTCGAAGGGCACGCTCGACGTGCTGATCGAAACCGGCTGGGCGCGGCTGCGCGGCCGCCGCAAGGCACCGGGCCGCCCGGTGACCTACGGCACCACCGAGGCCTTCCTGAACCACTTTGGCCTCAACGCCATCGACGATCTGCCGGGCCTCGATGAGCTGAAAGGTGCGGGCTTCCTTGAAGGCCGCCTGCCGTCCGGCTTCGCGGTGCCGGTGCCGAACGACGATCCCGGTTTGCACGACGACGAGGATCCGCTCGAAGATGGCGCGCAGGAGCTCGATTTCGGTCTCGCGCCGGCCGTCGAACCCGAGCGCGGCGGAGACCCCGAGTAAGGAGTTGCCGTGACCGACGTCCCGGCCGTATCGCGTAAGCCGCGGACCCCGACACCCGCTTCGATCGCGGCGAGCCTCGCCTTCGACAGCATCCGTCACGCCTATGGAGCGGTTGAATCCGTGCGCGGCGTGTCGTTCGAGATCGCGCCGGGCGAGGTCGTCGCGCTCATCGGCAATTCCGGTTGCGGCAAGACAACGCTGCTGCGTTTGGCCGCCGGGCTCGAACGCCCGACCGCGGGCCGCGTCTTGCTCGACGGCCGGGAAATTTCCGGCGAGCGCGCGTTCGTGCCGCCCGAGCGGCGCGGCATCGGCCTGATGTTTCAGGACTACGCGCTCTTCCCGCATCTCACAAACCTTGAGAATGTGATGTTCGGCCTGCACGGGCTTTCGCGCGCGGATTCCGAACGCCAGGCGCGCTCCGCGCTCGAACGCGTGAGCCTCGGTCCGCTCGCGGATGAGTATCCACACATGCTTTCGGGCGGAGAGCAGCAGCGCGTGGCACTCGCTCGCGCGATCGCGCCGCGCCCCGCCGTGATCCTGATGGACGAGCCGTTCTCAGGACTCGACCGCCGCCTGCGCGACGCGGTGCGCAGCGACACGCTCGCGATTTTGCGTGAGGCGCGTGCCACCTGTCTCATCGTGACCCACGATCCGGAAGAGGCGATGCGTATGGCCGACCGCATCGCGCTCATGCGTGCCGGTCAAATTATCGAGATGGGCGACCCCGCCGAGCTCTACCGGCGGCCGGCGACACTGTTTGCCGCGCGCTTCTTCTCCGAGATGAACGAGATCGCGGGCGAGGTCCGTTCCGGTAAGGTCGAAACGCCGCTCGGCGCCTTTGCCGCGCCTGAACTGCCGGAGGGAACCGCAGCCATTGTCTGCATCCGGCCGCAGGGGTTGCGGCTCAGACCCGCAGGCCAGGCCATCCCGGGCCGGATCGTCTCGCACCGCCATCTCGGCGAGGTGGACCTCTTTGAAATCGTGGTTAGCGGCCTCGACGCGCCTGTGCTCGCACGGGTGCGTGACAGCGCCAGTCAGGCCCCCGGCGACGATATCGCGGTCGAGGTGGACCCGGCCGAAGTTCTTGTTTTTGGCGCCCCGCAGCCCTAGGTTCGGGCTGAAATGCGCATGTTCCCCGAAGAAGATGCGCCTAATTCAGCGACGCAGCGCAGCAATGGCGGATACGCGCCCGCGCGTCATGGAGCGGAGGAATTTCGATGGGTGGGTTGAGTATCTGGCACTGGATCGTCGTGCTGGTCGTGGTGCTGCTCCTGTTCGGCCGCGGCAAGATTTCCGAACTGATGGGCGACGCCGCGAAAGGCATCAAGGCGTTCAAGAAGGGCATGGCCGAGGACGAAGACGCGGCGACGTCCGATCCCAAGAACGATCCGAAGTCCATCGACCATCATCCCTCGCAGGCGACCGCCCGCGCGGAAAGCGAAAAGAAGGTCGGCTGAGTTCGGGGGACGGCACCGCTCCGCGCTGCGGGCGGACTCTTGCGGCGCCGGCAGCCAGCGGCCGCGTGATCCATGTTCGACATCGGATGGACTGAGCTTCTCGTCATCGGCATCGTCGCGCTGATCGTCATCGGTCCGCGCGAGTTGCCGAAGACGCTGCGCACCATCGGTCAGATGATGACCAAGGTGCGCCGCATGGCGTCCGAGTTTCAGGGTCAGTTCAACGACGCGATCCGCGAAGCGGAGCTCGACGAGCTGCGCAAGGAAGCGGAGAAGCTCACTAGCATCAAGAATCCGCTCGGCGATCTGGA
>JAICQA010000117.1 GCA_025929595.1 Xanthobacteraceae bacterium | reverse complement strand
TGGTTCTCGGGCTGGATCTGCACGCGTTCCTTGGCTTCGAGCGCCTGATGCAGGCCTTCGGAATACCGCCGACCCTGCATCATGCGGCCGGTGAACTCGTCGATGATGATGACTTCGCCGTTCTTCACGATGTAGTCCTTGTCGCGCTGGAACATCTTGTGCGCGCGCAAGGCCTGATTGACGTGGTGGACGACGGAGACATTCTCGATGTCGTACAGCGACTCGCCCTTGAGCAGCCCCGCCTCGCGCAGCTTCTCCTCGAGAAACTCCATGCCGCTTTCGGTCAGGGTCACGGAGCGCACTTTCTCGTCGAGCTCGAAGTGCTCGGCGGAGAGCTTGGGGATGTAGGCGTCGATCGTGTTGTAGAAGTCGGAACGGTCGTCGAGCGGACCCGAGATGATGAGCGGCGTGCGCGCTTCGTCGACCAGGATGGAGTCGACTTCGTCGACGATGGCGTAGTGGTGCGGACGCTGCACCATCTGCGACAACTCGTATTTCATGTTGTCGCGCAGATAGTCGAAGCCGAGCTCGTTGTTGGTGGCGTAGGTCACGTCGCAGGCGTAGGCCGCCTTGCGCTGCTCGTCGTCGAGACCGTGGACGATCACGCCGACCGTGAGTCCGAGAAAATTGTAGATTTGGCCCATCCACTCGGCGTCGCGCTTGGCGAGGTAGTCGTTCACCGTGACGACATGCACGCCCCTGCCGGTCAGCGCGTTGAGATAAACGGGGAGGGTCGCGACCAGCGTCTTGCCTTCGCCGGTTTTCATTTCGGAAATGGCGCCTTCATGAAGCACCATGGCGCCGATCAGCTGCACGTCGAAATGTCGCTGACCGAGGGTGCGCTTGGCCGCCTCGCGCACGGTTGCGAAGGCCGGAACCAGAAGATCGTCGAGCGGCGTGCCGTCCGCGACCTGCTTGCGAAATTCTTCGGTACGGGCGCGCAATTGATCGTCGGACAATTTTTCGAGCTCGGGTTCGAGCGCGTTGATCGCTGCGACTTTCGGATTATAGGCGCGCACCCGGCGGTCGTTGGCGGTGCCGAAGAGTTTGCGGGCTAGCGAGCCGATCATTGCGTGGTCTTTCCTTCTCGCCCGCTCACGCCCGAACGGGCTACAGGGACGGTCATCCGTGGATTGCCGGGCGGAGCCCGATGGATGCGTGAGACTGCGGCACAAATTGGTTGACGTGAACGGCTTATGCCTGCCCATGCCGCGCAGACATAAGTGCTTGCACCGATAGGTGTTCCGGCGGGCATGGCAGAGATATGAACCGCCCCCAGCCTTGTCAATCAGCGCGGAAACGCGCGATGCAGCCCGTCATCCTGCCGCAGGGACCATGGTCTTGCTTCACACTCGGTCCTGCGCCACTTTCCGGCCGAGCCATCCGGGGGCCAACCCTACCCGAGGACATCCATGAAATCAGCCGCTTTGCCGCTCGCCGCCGTTCTGGCTGCGGGAATCACGATCGCGGGAGCGTCATTCCTCTCCGCGCAGGACGCCGCGAAGGGCGCGGACCCCGTCATCGCCCGTGTCGACGGGACGGAAATCCGGGAAAGCGACCTGGCTTTGGCCGAAGACGACATCGGCTCGGGGCTGCAACCCTCGCCGCCGGAAGTGCGGCGCGAGACGCTGCTTACCTATCTCATCGACGTGACAATCATCGCCAAGGCGGCCGAGGCGCAGAAACTTGCGCAGACCCCCGGCTTCGAACGCCGCGCGGCGTTCGCGCGCCAGAAGGTGCTGATGGAGGCGCTGCTCGACAAGGAATCGAAGGGCGCGGCCAATGAAGCGGCCATGAAAAAAATCTACGACGACTCGGTCGCGCAGAACAAACCAGTTGAGGAGGTGCGCGCGCGTCACATCCTGGTCGAGACCGAAGAGAAAGCGAAGGAAGTACTCGCCAAGCTGAAAGCAGGCAGCGACTTCGCGGTGCTCGCCAAGGCCGAGTCGAAAGACACGGGTTCTGCCGACGGCGGTGACCTTGGCTATTTCGCCAAGGAGCAGATGGTGCCGGAATTCTCCGAAGCGGCGTTCAAGCTCGAGAAGGGTGCGCTGTCGGAGCCGGTGAAGACGCAGTTCGGCTGGCACATCATCAAGCTCGAGGACAAGCGCAACAAACCCATCCCGGAATATGAGCAGGTGAAGGGCCAGATCGAAAGCTACGTGGCGCGCCGCGCGCAGACGGAACTGGTCGGCAAGCTGCGCGAAGCCGCCAAGGTCGAGCGCGTCGGGCAGAAGCCGACGGACACACAGCAGAAAAAATAGCTCGCGAGACGAAGGGGGCATGGGGCAGGTGACGGGGAAAGTATCGCCGCTCGCGCCGGCGACGATCGCGGAGTTGCCGCCGATCCACGGCGTGCGGCTGGCAACCGCCTCGGCGGGCATTCGCTATGAGGGGCGGACGGATGTGCTCCTTGCCGTGCTCGAGAAGGGCACGGCGGTTGCGGGCGTTCTGACTCGTTCGAAATGTCCGTCGGCGCCCGTCGAATGGTGCCGTTCGCGTTTCGCGCAGGGCCGGGCGCGGGCGCTGGTGGTCAATTCCGGCAACGCCAATGCCTTCACCGGCGCCAAAGGCATCGCCGCCGTGAAGCGAACCGCGGCGCTGGCCGCAGAGGCGGTCGGCTGCAAGACCGGCGAAGTGTTCATCGCCTCGACCGGCGTGATCGGCGAGCCGCTTGACGCCGAGGTGATCGGCCGCGTGTTGCGGAGCACGGCGCTGGCTGCGCGGCCGGAAAACTGGCGCGCGGCGGCACGCGCCATCATGACGACCGACACTTTCCCGAAACTTGCCACCGCGACCGCCAAGCTCGGCAAGGCCGAAGTCCGCATCAATGGCATCGCCAAGGGTTCGGGCATGATCGCGCCCGACATGGCGACGATGCTCGCTTTCGTCTTCACCGACGCGCCGATCGCGGCGCCCGTGCTGCGCTCGATCCTGCGGCAGGAAACGGTGGACACCTTCAACGCCGTGACGGTGGACGGAGACACGTCCACCTCCGATACGCTCCTGATATTCGCGACGGGCACCGCCGTTTCACGCGGGGCGCCCGCGATCAAGAGCATGGGCGACAAACGCGCGGCCGATTTCCGCCGCGCCCTGCATGCGGTGCTTGCCAATCTCGCCGAGCAGATCGCGCGCGACGGCGAGGGCGCCCGCAAGCTCGTGCGCGTACATGTAAAGGGTGCCGTGTCCAAGAACTCGGCCCGCAAGATCGCGCTTTCCATCGCCAACTCACCGCTCGTGAAGACGGCGATCGCCGGCGAGGACGCGAACTGGGGCCGCGTCGTGATGGCGGTCGGCAAGGCGGGCGAGCCCGCCAACCGCGACAAGCTTGCCATTTTCTTCGGCGACATCCGCGTCGCCGCGGCTGGCGCGCGCGATCCGTCCTACGATGAAAAGAAAGTTTCCGTTTACATGAAGCGGGACGTGATCGACCTCACGGTCGATCTCAAGCTCGGGCGGGGCACAGACCGCGTGCTGACCTGCGATCTGACCAAGGAGTATGTCGCCATCAACGGCGACTACCGGTCCTAGGCGCGATGCGGTTCGATCCAATTTTAATGAACCCCGAGACGCTTCCGTTAATGCCTCTGAAGTACCTTTGCACCCGGGTTCGCGCGTGAGGACCGTTCTGGTTGCCGCCTGCGCGCTCGTCGATGTCGACGGACGGGTACTGGTCGCCCGCCGGCCGCAAGGCAAGACAATGGCGGGTCTGTGGGAGTTTCCCGGTGGCAAGGTCGAGCCCGGCGAGCTTCCGGAGCAGACGCTGATCCGGGAACTGAAGGAGGAACTCGGGATCGACGTGACGGAGGCGTGTATCGCGCCGCTCACTTTCGCCAGTCACCGTTACGACGACTTCCACCTCCTGATGCCGCTCTGGATCTGCCGGCGCTGGGAGGGGATCGTCGAACCGAAAGAAGGACAAGAACTGGCATGGGTGCGGCCGCAAAAGCTTCGGGAGTATCCGATGCCGCCCGCCGACGAACCGCTGATCCCGCATCTGGTCGAATTGCTTGCAATGCCCGGTCAGGACGGGCGGTGAGGCGACGATGAAGCGACGGCTGCAGGACGCCAAGGTCGTGCGTGAATTCCTCCGCGACGCCGGTGGGGCGACGGCAATCGAATATGCGGTGCTGGCCTCGATGATTTCGATCGCCGTGGCGGGTGTGGCGCTCGGCGTCGGCTCGGCGCTCGTTGAAAATTACTACGGCAAGGTCCTCGAAGGCTTTCAGAAATAACTCAGGTCTTGGCCGGCCGCGTGACCCGTTCACCGGCGGACCGCTCTTTCGTGCCGAGCGCATCGGCCAGACGCATCTTCGCCGAACCGGGCTTCAACGCCTGCTGCTGGCTCTCATGCGGCGCCCAGCCCGACACCCACAACAGATCGAAAGTCGCGCGCAGGCGTCCGTCGGCGTCGGCGAAACGTTCGGCGTAAATTTCGGCGGTGCGCGAGACGGTCTCGCGGCGCAGCGGCTTGCCGCTCCGTTCGGCGAGTGCGTTGGTCGCGCCCATGGCGCGCAGGTCGCGGAAGAGACCGCCGAGATCGCGATAGCGTACCGTCAGACGGTCGACATCCGTCACCGGCAGCGCGAAGCCCGCGCGTTGCAGGAGCGTGCCCATGGCGCGCACCTCGACGAAGGGCGCGACGCGCGGCGACAGACCGCCTTCGATTTCACTTTCCGCGGCGGCAAGCGACTGCCGCAGCTCGGTCAACGTTTCGCCGCCTGCGAGCACGGCGAGGAACAGGCCGTCCGGTTTCAGCGCGCGCCTGATCTGCAGCAGCGTGCCCGGCAGATCATTCACCCAATGCAGGGCAAGCGCGGACACAACAAGATCGAAACTCTCGTCGCGGAACGGCAACGCCTCTTCGTCGGCCGCGAGCGCGAGGCCGGCGTTTGCGCGCGGTGACGCGAGGGGCTCGGCGGCGACCGTCGTGCCGATCTGCCCGCTGGCCGACAGTGCATCGCGCAGCGCGCTGTTGGGCGTGCCGAGGTCGAGCGCGAGGTCGAAGCGGCGTGTGACGGCGCGCAGGCGCTCCGCGAGGTCCCCGGCCGCCCGTTCAAGCAGGAAATTCTCGTTTCCGTGGGAGGTCGCACGCCGCCGGCGTGCGCGCAGGAGCGCACGGTCGAAGATCGCCGGCGGGTTGCCGGAACGGGGATTACTCATATCGGCAACGTGGCATTGGCACGGCCCCGGCGCTAGCCTTTGGCCATGAAAGCCGCGAGCAGCTTTTCAGACGAACCGCGCGCGCCGGGCGCATGGCGTGGCGCCTTGCGGGACGCGGTGCGGCGTGCGGCCGATCTCGTTCTTCCGCCGACCTGCCTGTCCTGTCGCAAGCCGGCCGGCGTCGCGGGCGGGCTGTGCCCGGCGTGCTGGCAAGGCATGGGCTTCATCGAGCGGCCCTACTGCGAAAAGCTCGGCACGCCGTTTGTGAGCGAGATGGGCGAAGGGGCGCTCTCGCCTTCCGCCATCGCCGATCCGCCCGCTTACGACCGTGCGCGGGCGGCTGCGCGCTTCAGCGACGTGGCGCGCGATCTCGTGCATCTCCTGAAATACGGCGACCGGCTCGATCTCGCCACGCCGCTCGGCGGCTGGATGGCGCGCGCGGGCCGCGAGCTGCTCGCGGATGCCGACGCGGTTGTGCCGGTGCCGCTGCATTGGTCGCGGCTCTTTCAGCGGCGCTACAACCAGTCGGCGATGCTGGCGCGCGAAGTGTCACGGCTTGCGAAGGTCTCGGTCGAAGACGACATCCTGCTGCGCACGCGCGCGACGCGACCGCAGGTCGGGCTCGCGCGCAAGGAGCGCGGACAAAATGTGCAGGGTGCGTTCGCAATCGCGCCAGGCGCTCGCATTCGCGTGAAGGGTAAGAAATTTGTCGTGATCGACGATGTATTGACGTCGGGCGCGACGGCGGAAGCCTGCGCGCGCGTTTTACGGCGTGCGGGCGCCACTCGCGTGGACATGCTGGTTCTGGCGCGGGTTGTGAACTTCGAGTAAAGGGCCGTATGATATGAGCGGGGCACAGGAGGTTTCCTTGAGCGAGCCCAGAAAATTCCGCGCCGCGCTGGTGCAGATGCGCACCAGCCGCAACGTGATCGCGAATATCGACGCCGCCGCGAAAATGATCCGCGAGGCGAAATCGCTTGGCGCGGACTATGTGCAGACGCCGGAGCAGACCTCGCTCATGGAGCTCGACCGCGCGTCGCTGTTCGGTCACATCGTCGAGGAGGAGCGCGACCCGGCGCTCGCGGCGTTCCAGGAACTGGCGCGCGAACTGCAAATTCAGCTTCATGTCGGCTCGCTGGCGGTGAAGGTCGCGCCGGAGAAAGCGGCGAACCGCGCTTTCTTCATCGACGCGAAGGGCGAGATCGCCGCGCGCTACGACAAGATTCACATGTTCGACGTCGATCTCGCCAAGGGCGAGAGTTATCGCGAGTCGAACACATATCGTCCCGGCGACGTCGCAGTCGTCGTGCAGGCGCCGTTCTGCAGGGTCGGCCTCACCATCTGCTACGACGTGCGCTTCCCCGCGCTCTATCGCGCGCTCGCCGAAGCCGGCGCGGAAGTGCTGACGGTGCCGGCGGCCTTCACCAAGCAGACCGGCGAGGCCCATTGGCATCTGTTGCTCCGTGCTCGTGCGGTCGAAACGGGCTGCTTCGTGCTCGCCGCGGCGCAGGGCGGATATCACGAGAACAAGCGCGACACTTACGGCCACAGCCTGGTAGTCGACCCGTGGGGGCAGGTGATCGCCGAAGCGGGTACGGAGCCCGGCGTGACGATGGCTGAGATCGATCTCGCGCTCGTCGCGCAGGCGCGGCAGCGGGTGCCGGCGCTCGATCACGGCCGGCGGTTCGAGGTTATCGCGCCGGCCAAGGACAACGGGCGGCTGCATCTGGTGGGCAAGGCATCGTGATCAAATACGCGTTGGCATGCGAAGCCGGACACGGCTTCGAGACTTGGTTTCGTTCTTCCGACGATTACGAGAAGCAGCGGAAGCGGAAACTCGTCGAATGCCCGGCCTGCGGCAGCACCGAAGTTGAGAAGCAAATCATGAAGCCGTCTGTGGCGCGCACCGACAAGGGCCGCTCACGCGCGTCCGTCGAAACGCCGGCCGCGCCGGAGCAAACTCAGCCTGTCGCGATGATGTCGCCGCAGGAACAGTTCCTGCGCACGAAGCTTAAGGAGCTGCGCGATCACGTGACAAAGAATGCCGATTACGTGGGCGACAAGTTCCCCGACCTCGCACGGCAGATGCACTATGAAGAGATCGACCAGCGCTCGATTTACGGCGAAGCGAAGCCGGACGAAGTCAAAGAGCTGATCGAGGAGGGCGTCGGCGTGCAGCCGCTGCCGGTGCTACCCGACGACAAGAACTAGCGGCTCGCCCACAAGAGCAACGCTACCCCCGCCACCACCAGCACAATGCCGAGCGCCTCGCGCGGCGTCGTTTTCTGCCGAAAGACGAAGGTCGCAATGGCCTGTGCGAACAGAACCTCGACCAGCGCGAGCGTGCGCACGCTGGCGGCGGTCGCGACGGCAAAGGCGAGATACCAGAACTGCGACGCGAGCGCGCCGAGAAATCCGGCGGCGAGCGACGGCTGCCAGTTGCGCAGGATATTCGCGAGCACGGCGCGGTCGCGGATCGCAAGATAAAGCGACAACAGGACGGCCTGTAGTGCGAGGCCGAGCGCCAGCGTAAAGGTCGCCGCCATCACGAAGCTCGGCGTGTCGAGCGCGAGCACTGCGCCGCGAAAGCCGACCGCGGACAGAGCGAACATTGCTCCGGCGGCGACGCCAAGTGCGGCGGGACGATTGCCGCCGGCCACGATCTGCCCCGGCTTCACCGACATGAGCACTACGCCGGCGGTGGCGATCACGATCGCAGCCGCGAGCGGGATCGTGAGCGCGTCGCCGAGGAAGACGAGGCCGAAGATTGCAACCTGCACGGGCTCGGTCTTGATGTAGGCGATCGAGACGACGAACGAGCGCTCGCTCATGGCCGCGAGCATGAGCATCGTCGCGACGATCTGCGCGAGCGTGCCCATCAGCAGCCACGGCATATAGGCGAGGGTAGGTGCGGGCAGCGGCACGCCGCT
>JAICQA010000265.1 GCA_025929595.1 Xanthobacteraceae bacterium | reverse complement strand
GCTTAATACGCTGCTTGCGCCCGAACAGTATCTCTACATTCTCGATGACAGCCGTGCGGAGGCGATCTTCGTTTCGGCGCCGCTCCTGAAATCCATCGAGCCGATCCTTCCGAAACTTCCCTGCATCAAACAGGTGATTGTCGCGGGCGGCGATGCGTCGGTACCGAGACAAATCGCGGGCCGTCCGGTGCTGTCATTCGAGGAAGTGCTCGAGCGCGGCAACACCGATGCGTGGATTGCGCCGACGATCTCCGACGAAGTCGCCTTCTGGCTCTATTCCTCGGGCTCCACCGGCCAGCCCAAGGGCGCGAAGCACGTTCATTCGAGCCTGATCGCGACCGCGAAGCTCTACGGCCAGGATGTTCTCGGCATTCGCGAGGACGATGTTGTTTATTCGGCGGCGAAGATTTTCTTCGCCTACGGACTCGGCAATGCCATGTCGTTTCCGATGTCGGTGGGCGCGAGCACGATTCTTCTGTCGGACCGTCCTGCACCCGACGCGATCTTCGCGCTCATGCAGCGCGAACAGCCGACGATCTTCTACGGTGTGCCGACCTTGTTCGCCGCGATGCTCGCGAATAAGGACATCTCCAAGGGCGCAGGGTCAGGCCGTCTGCGCTGGTGTGTGTCGGCGGGCGAAGCGCTGCCGGCGAATCTGGGCCAGCGCTGGAAGGAAGTGGTGGGCGTCGACATCCTCGATGGCATCGGCTCCACCGAAATGCTGCACATCTTCGTCAGCAATCGCCCTGGCGACGTGCGCTATGGCACCTCGGGCAAGCCGGTGCCGGGCTATGACGCCAAGATCATCGGCGAGCACGGCAACGAAGTCGGTGCAGGCGAGATCGGCGAACTCGTGGTGCGCGGTCCGTCGGCCGCCGACGGCTACTGGAACCAGCGCGCCAAGAGCCGCCGCACCTTCGCGGGCGAATGGACCTATACCGGCGACAAATACATCAGGGATTCAGAGGGTTATTACCAGTACTGCGGTCGCACCGACGACATGTTCAAGGTGAGCGGCAACTGGGTATCGCCGTTCGAGGTTGAAGCCGCCCTCGCCTCGCACGCAGCCGTTCTCGAAGCGGCCGTGATCGGCGAGGAAGACGACGACAAGCTCGTCAAGCCGAAAGCTTATATCGTGCTCAAGCCGGGCGTCACCGGCGATGCAAAGCTGCTCGAGTCGCTGAAGGAGCATGTGAAGGCGTCGGCGGGCCTGTGGAAATATCCGCGCTGGATCGAATTCCGCGCCGAGCTTCCGAAGACGGCCACCGGCAAGATCCAGCGCTTCAAACTGCGCGAGGAAAGTGCCGCGGAAAAGTCCAAGGATTCCGGCAAGGCGGCGTGACATGACCCTCGACGTAAACGTGAATGGGCAACGCATCGAGGCCGTTTGGCACGGCCCTTCGCCCGACCGCGCGCCGACGCTTGTGCTGCTGCACGAAGGACTCGGCTGCGTCTCGATGTGGCGCGATTTCCCCGAGAAGCTTGCGCAGCGGACCGGCTACGGCGTCCTTGTCTATTCACGTCCGGGTTACGGCAAGTCCGATCCGGTGAAACTGCCGCGTCCGCTCGACTATATGGAACGCGAGGCGCTCAACGTGTTGCCGCAGGTGCTGGATCAGGCCGGCGTGCGCAAGACGGCTCTCGTAGGGCACAGTGACGGCGCGTCCATCGCAACGATCTATGCCGGTGGCCGCCAAGACTTCCGCGTGCGCGGGCTCGTGCTCCTGGCGCCGCACTTTTTTGTTGAGGATATTTCGATCGAGAGCATCGCGGCGGCGAAGGTCGCCTACGAGACCGGCGACCTGCGCGCGCGGCTCGCGCGTCACCACGGCGACAATGTCGACATTGCGTTCCGCGGATGGAACGACGCCTGGCTCGATCCGGGCTTCCGTAACTGGCGCATCGACGACGCGGTCGCTCATGTGCGGGTGCCCATGCTCGTTCTACAGGGCAAAGAAGACCAATACGGAACACTGGCACAGCTTCGGCTCGCCGAGACCGATTCCTACTGTCCAGTGGAAACAGCGACCTTCGACGGATGCGGACACTCCCCGCAGAACGACCGCCCGGCGGAAACGCTCGAAGCCATTGCCGAGTTTGTCCACAGGGTGCTGACGCTACATGAGGGCCTGCAGCCAGCCGCCTGAAGAAACATGCATTTTATTGCAGATTCCGCTTGAGTGGCTGGCCAGGTGGAATTAATCTAATGCACAATAATTCATGCGGGGCAGAAAAGCCCCGCCAAACGGGCGGAAAACAGCGATGGGCGAGCAGAAGACCGGCCGCATTGAATTCCAGACCAGCCCCGACCGCTACCGGCATTGGCGGATCGAGACCGACGGCGAGGTCGCGTCCCTCATCATGGACGTCGATCCCGCGGGCGGCCTCTCGACGGACTACGAGCTCAAGCTCAACTCCTACGATCTCTCGGTCGATATCGAACTCAACGACGCGATCCAGCGCCTGCGCTTCGAGCATCCCGAGGTGCGCGCGGTCGTCGTGAAATCCGGCAAGGAGAACGTGTTCTGCGCGGGTGCCAATATCCGCATGCTCGGCAAGGCGACCCACGGCCATAAGGTCAATTTCTGCAAGTTCACGAACGAGACTCGGCTCTCGATCGAAGACGCCAGCGAAAACTCCAGGCAGGTTTATCTGACCGCCGTGAACGGCACCGCGGCGGGCGGCGGCTATGAACTCGCGCTCGCGACCGACTGGATCATGCTCGTCGACGACCGCCGTTCTGCGGTGTCGCTGCCTGAGACGCCGCTCCTCGCCGTGCTGCCCGGTACCGGCGGCATTACGCGCGTCACCGACAAGCGCAAGGTGCGGCGCGATCTCGCCGACATGTTCTGCGCCACCGAAGAAGGCCAACGCGGCAAGAAGGCGGTCGACTGGCGGCTGATCGACGAGACGGTCGTCAAATCAAAATGGGACGACGCGGTGAAGGCGCGTGCGAAGGACATCGCTGCGCGCTCGGATCGTCCGACGGACGCCAAGGGCGTCAAATTCACCCCCCTGAAGCGCGAGATCACTGATAACGCGATCAACTATTCGACGGTGCGTGTCGAGATTGAACGGGATCGGGGTCTCGCAACGATCATTGTGAAAGGTCCCAGCTCGACGCCACCCTCCTCGGCTGACGAGGCACAGGCGCAGGGAGATCAGTTCTGGCCGCTGCTGCTCGCGCGCGAGCTCGAGGATGCCATCCTGCAACTTCGCTTCAACGAACCGACGGTGGGCCTGATCCTGTTCCGCACCGAGGGCGAGGCAAAAGCCGTTCTCGACTATGACCGTTTCATCGCCGTGAACGGAGATCACTGGCTCATGCGCGAGGTGCGCCACTATCTCAAGCGTACGCTCAAGCGCGTCGACGTGACGGCCAAGAGCCTGATCGCACTGGTGGAGCCCGGATCGTGCTTCGCGGGCACGCTCGCGGAGCTTCTGTTTGCGTCCGACCGTGCACTGATGCTGATTGGCCGCCGCGACGGCGACAACCGTCCACCGGCCGCGATCGTATTGGGGGAGGCCAATTTCGGCCCCTACCCCATGGGTAACGGCATCACGCGATTGGAGACGCGCTTTCTCGGCGAGCCCGAAAGCGTCGCGCACGCCAGGGAAAAGATCGGCGCCCCGCTTGAGGGCGAGCAGGCTGTCGAACTCGGACTCATCACCGTTGCCTACGAAAATTTTGACTGGGACGATGAGTTGCGCGTGATGATCGAGGAGCGTGTGAGCTTCTCGCCCGATGCGCTCACGGGCCTTGAGGCGAATGTCCGCTTCGCCGGCCCCGAGACGATGGAAACAAAAATCTTCGGCCGTCTGACGGCTTGGCAGAACTGGATCTTCCAGCGGCCAAACTCCGTCGGCGAACAGGGGGCGCTCAAGCTGTACGGCTCGGGCGTGACGCCGACCTTCGACCGGGAAAGGGTGTGACCATGAATATCGAGAACGTCGATTACGACGGGCTGATCCCGAACAATGTCGGTTTGAATTCCGACCAGCGCGTGAAGGCGGCGCTTGAGAAGTGGCACCCCGGCTACATCGATTGGTGGAAGGACATGGGGCCGGAAGGATTCCAGCAATCGCTTGTCTATCTGCGCACGGCCGTGAGCGTCGATCCGAAGGGCTGGGCCAAATTCGATTACGTGAAAATGCCCGACTACAAGTGGGGCATCCTGC
>JAICQA010000375.1 GCA_025929595.1 Xanthobacteraceae bacterium | reverse complement strand
GAAGCCGCGTCCGCCGGGATCATGCGTCAGCTTGTCGATCTCCGCCATGCGGCGCGCCTGGGTGCGGGCCAGTTCCGTCAGCGTCGGATCGGGTGAGACCGCAGGCAGACCGTTTGCCCGCCGGTAATCCGAAAGCATCGACGCCGCCGCAGGCACGTTCACTTCCGCGCCCGGGCGCGCGAGGTTCTCGTAAAAGGCGGGCGATTTTTCCAGCTCGTAGCCGGCGCATCCCGCGAGTAGGACGGCGGAAACGGCGAGTGTCAGCGTGCGCGCGAGTCGGGACATGCGTTGTTCTTTCTAGCGTGCAAATCGCAGCGGTGCGAGCAGGACTTTCGGCTGCGTCAGCGGCGGCGCTTCGGTGCGGGTTCGGGCTCGCTCTCGGGATCGGGCGAAGGCGCGGTGCGGATGTGGATGTCGCGCTGCGGATAGGGGATCTTGATGCCCGCGTCCCCGAACGTGCGGAAGATCGCAAAGTGCAGGTCGCTCGTCACCGCCGCGCGCTGGTTGACGTCGATCACCGATCCCTGCAACTCGAATTCGAGCGCGCTCTCACCGAGCCGCATGAAGAACACGACGGGCGAGGGGCTTTTCGCGACGCCCTCATGTTCCGCGGCGGCCGCCAGCAACAGCTCGCGTATCTGTTCGGGGTCGGAGGCGTATGAGACACCGACCGCGATCTTGAACGCGCGCAGCTTGTCGGCGCGAACCCAGTTCTTCACCACGCCGGTGATCAGGTCGGAATTCGGCAGGATGACCCTGGCCCGTTCGGAGGTCTCGATCTCGGTCGAGCGGACGCTGATCTTGCGCACCGAGCCTTCCTCGCCCTTGGCGAGAATCCAGTCGCCGACGCGGATCGGCCGCTCGGTGAGCAGGATCAGGCCCGAGACGAAATTCGACACGACCGATTGCAGGCCGAAGCCGATGCCGATTGAGAGCGCACCTGCGACGAGTGCGATGTTTTCGAGATTGACGCCGAGGCGGGCGAGCGCCAGCGCCACCGCGACGATGATGCCGGCATAGCCGAAGATGGTCGCGATGGAATTCTGCAGGCTCGATTCGAGCTCGGTGCGCGGCAGGACGGTGGACGACAGCCAGTGATAGAGAATGCGCGTGACGATCAGGCCGATCAGGAAAATGCCGACGGCCACGAGCACGTCGATCACCGAGATGCGGGTCTGGCCGACCGGCACGCCGAGGAGCGCGCTGTCCATTAGCGCGCCGAGATTGATGGTCGAGGTAGTCAGGGTGCCGACCACGATGAAGATCGCGATCAGCGCGGATAGCGCGCGCAGGAGTCCCGCGAACAGCGCGGCGAAAAGGTCGAGGGTCCTGGGCCTGAGGCCGACGGTGTTGGCGAGGGCGCGGCGGCGGGGCGAATCCTGCGAAAGGCCTTCGCCGAGGACGGCGTCGATGACCGCCAATGCGAGATAAAGCGCGAGCAGGACGACAGCGGCTGTCACCAGCCGCTCGGCGATCAGCGATCCAAGCCGCACATAACCGGCGGCGAGGGCGACGGCGATGGCGATGACGGCGGTCCAGCCGATCAGACGAAGCCAGGGTGGGACACCGTCTTCCCGCTGCTCGGACGTGTTGCGGCTCACGATCAGGGCGTAAGCGATAATGATCGCGACCAGTCCGGCGTAAAGTGCGCCAGCCGCGATCGAAAGCGATGCGTCGGCGCGCAGCGCGCGATTGACGGCGTTGATGAAGAGGATGCCGCCGGTGGCGAACAGCGTGCTCACAATCGGCTGATAGAGATGCCGCGCTGCGTCGTCGGCGAGGGTAGGCAGGCGGCGATCAGGACGGCTCGGCGCCAACACGGCGAGCGCCAGCGCGCGGCCGATCGAGACGAAGAAGATCGCGGAGACGAGCCGGCTCGCGATCAGCTCGACGCGCTCGGTGAACAGCCCGAAGGCGTCGAAAATCTGCACGATGGCGAAGGCCGCGAGCGGCGCGGTGAAGGCGTCGATCACGCCGTCGCGGAGCGCCAGCAACGCCTTGTGCGAGCGGGGCAGAAGCGGCGTCTCGCCCGCGGGCGCGGCCGTGAAAATGCGGCGACCGACGAAGCGACGCAAAAGGAGGATGGCGGCGAGCGCCACCGCCGACAGCGCAAATGCCAGCAGGAAAATGCCGTTGCCGGTGCGCTTGTCGATATGTTCGCGCCACTCGCCGGCGAGATCGCCGAGCTTGCCGGTTTCCTTCGGCACGACGCCGATGGCCTGCGCCCAGAGCGCGGGACTGAACGGGCTGTCGGTACGGGCGAAGAAATAGTTGGCGAAGGACGCGCGGCGCTGCTGGTCGATGCGCTCATCTATCTGCTCGCCGCGCACGGCGAGAAGGCGCGCCTGCTTCAAGGCGGCGTCAACGTCGCGCAGTCTCGTACGCTGCTGCTCACGCTCGGCGGAAACCTCGGTCGCCTCGGGCGGTTGCCCGGCGCCCGGCGGATTCCCAAGCTGCTTGAGGCGGCTGTCGATCTGCGCGTGCAGCGGTTCAAGGTCGCCGACGATCTGACGCAGGGTCGCGCGCAGCGGCTCGACCTGCTCGCGCAGTCCGGACAGGCGGCGCGGACGGTTGCCGGGCTCGTCGAGCGCCGCGTCGATCAGGTCGAACTGGCTGCGCGCCGTT
>JAICQA010000373.1 GCA_025929595.1 Xanthobacteraceae bacterium | reverse complement strand
GTTGCTGGCGATCGCGCCACGTGCCGAGGCACAGTTCTTTCCGGGCTTCGGGGTCGGTGCGCCGCAATACGACATGATCGACCGCGAGACCGGCCGGTCCATCGGCCCCATCGGCCGCCGCGGAATGATCGGCGGGTCGCCCATCCCCCGCACACAAGTGGCGTTCGACGGCCGGAAATACGCGCCGGGCTCCATCGTCATCAACACATCCGAGCGCCGTCTCTATCTCGTGCAGAACGAAGGCACGGCCCTGCGCTACGGCATCGGCGTCGGACGCGATGGCTTCCGCTGGTCGGGCGTTCACAAGGTGTCGGGCAAGCGCGAGTGGCCGGATTGGTACCCGCCCGAACAAATGCTCAAGCGCCGCCCGGACCTGCCGCGGCATATGAAGGGCGGGCCGGAGAACCCGCTCGGCGCACGCGCGATCTATCTCGGCTCGACGCTCTATCGCATCCACGGCTCGAACGAACCGGAGACGATCGGCGAAGCGGTGTCGTCCGGCTGCTTTCGCATGACGAATGACGACGTGATCGATCTTTACGAGCGTGTCGCGGTCGGAACGACCGTGCATGTGCTGTTGAAATAATCGCTCATCCTGAGGGGGCGACTAGGAGCGCGCTGCCGGATCGCGCGAAAGCTTCTTCGCTTCCAGCTCGTCGAGGTAGCGCGCCCAGCGCTGGTCGTATTCGCGCGCGAGCTGGCGGAAGAAATCCCATGAATAGATGCCGGTCGAATGCATGTCGTCAAAGACGAGACGTACGGCGTAATTGCCGATCGGTACGATCTCCATGATGGCGACTTCGCGCTTGCCGGGCACGGTCTTGCGCTCGTTCGGATTGTGCCCCTGAACCTCGGCACTCGGGCTTTCGACGCGCAGATACTCGGCCGGCAGCGAATGACTGCTGCCGTCGTCAAACGAAACCGTGAGGGTGCGGCGGTCCTTGTGCAGGCGCAATTCGGTCGGCCAGACGGAGACCTTGGGCGATTCAGCCATGGGCGGAACCTAGCCGACTGCGGCGGCGGGGCAAGGTTGCAGCACAGGCTTTACGCGCCCATTTGTGGGTCTAGTATGGGTTCCAAAGGGAAGTCTTGAAGGCGATGCTCACCAGGATCGAAAAGCAGACCGAGGGCGGCACGTCGGCGCCGCTAATCGACCCGTTCGGGCGGGCGATCAGCTATCTGCGCGTCTCGGTGACCGACCGCTGCGACTTCCGCTGCTTCTACTGCATGTCCGAGCATATGAGCTTCCTGCCCAAGCAGGACTTGCTCACACTCGAAGAGCTTGACCGGCTGTGCTCGGCCTTCGTGGCGCGCGGCGTAAAGAAGCTGCGGCTCACCGGCGGCGAGCCGCTGGTGCGGCGCGACATCATGGTGCTGTTCCGCTCGCTCTCGCGTCATCTGGACACGGGGGCGTTGGAGGAGCTGACCGTGACGACGAACGGTTCGCAGCTGGCCCGCTTCGCGAAGGACCTCGTGGCCTGCGGTGTAAAGCGCATCAACGTCTCGCTCGACACGCTCGACCCGCAGAAGTTTCACGCCATCACCCGTTGGGGCGATCTGACGAAAGTGCTCTCGGGCATCGACGCCGCGCAGGCCGCCGGACTCGCGGTCAAGATCAACGCGGTTGCCCTCAAGGGCGAGAACGAGGACGAGATTCCCGCGCTCATGGAATGGGCACATGGCCGCGGCATGGACCTGTCGCTCATCGAGGTCATGCCGCTTGGCGAGGTCGGCACGGAGCGCGTCGATCAATACCTGCCGCTCTCGCTCGTGCGGGCTCGGCTCGCCTCACGCTACGCGCTCGAAGATATCGACTACCGCACCGGGGGACCGGCGCGTTATGTGCGGGTCAAGGAGACGGGCGGACGGCTCGGCTTCATCACGCCCCTCACCCACAATTTCTGCGAAGGCTGCAACCGGGTGCGCGTCACCTGCACCGGCACGCTCTTCATGTGTCTCGGCCAGGAAGACGCCGCCGACCTGCGCGCGCCGTTGCGTGCCTCGGAGTCGGATACGCTGTTGCAGGCCGCGATTGACGAGGCGATTGCGCGCAAGCCCAAGGGTCATGACTTCGTTATCGACCGCCGCACGAAACAACCGGCGGTCTCCCGTCACATGAGCATGACTGGCGGCTGACATCCCCACCCGAAAGGCCCGGCAGAGTTGCGGGCGAAGCTGTTCTCGTCCGGCTGATTTCAGATAAAGTGACCATGGCCGCCGCCCGGCGGCCATTTTGTTCGACTTCACGGATTATCGATGGCCGAACCCTCCGCGAATGCCCGCGGTATCCAATGCTTGCTGGTTGCGACGACGTGCCTCGCGATCAACGACGCCTGCAACAAGCATCTTGCGGCAACGTTGCCGGTGAGCGAAATCGTGCTGCTGCGCGCGGTCATCTCGGCCGTGATCGTGACGGCGATTCTTGCGATGCGCGGAGAACTGGCAGGCCTTGGCGCGATCCTGCGTCCCGACATCATGCTGCGCAGCTTCGCGGAGTCATGGATCGGACCGTTCCTGATCATCGCCTTCGCCTTCATGAGCCAGGCGGACGTGACCTCGATCTACATGGTGGCGCCGGTGTTCGTGGCGCTCGTGGGCTTCGGCCACTTCAAGGAACAGTTCAGTTGGACCATCCTGACGGCGAGCCTGCTTGCGCTGGCCGGG
>JAICQA010000410.1 GCA_025929595.1 Xanthobacteraceae bacterium | reverse complement strand
TTCGAGTTGGATCGCGCCCTCCTCTGCCGGATCGCTCCGGCCGACAGGCGGCAGGCTGAGCTAGCCGTCGCCACGGGTGCGGGAAAACCAAACGGGCCCGAAGGCCCGCCTGACGGGCATGCAGATACCCCTTGGGTACCCGCAAGTCAAACCGCGAGCGGGATCGCCTGGCCGCTCGCGATCTCGACGCCGAACGCCGCAAGCGATTTCGACAAGGCCTCTGAACCCATTGAGCCGCTTGTGAAATAGGCCTGTGGCCCGCGGGCCGCACCGCCCTGCGCCGGCCCGAGCAACTCGGCGACCCGCCGCGCGATCGCGGGCGCGGGGTCGAGCCAGGTCACCGGCCAAGGCGCAAGCCGCATCAGCCGATCGAGGATTAGCGGATAATGCGTGCAGGCGAGTACCACGGTATCCGTCCGCACATCGTCGTCGACAAAGCAAGGCGCGATCTCGCGGCGCACCTCCTCCTCGTCGATGGCCGCTCCGCGCAAGACGGCCTCCGCCAGGCTTGCCAGCATCTCACCGCCGACGAGCGTCACCTTGCAGCCATGCGCGAATTCGTCGACGAGCTGATGCGTGTAGTCCCGCCGCACGGTGGCAGGCGTCGCCAGCACGCTCACGCGTTTTGTCTTCGATTGCGCGCAGGCCGGCTTGATCGCCGGCACGGTGCCGACAAACGGAATTGCGAAGCGCCCGCGCACCACGGGCAGCGCCAGCGTCGACGCTGTATTGCATGCAATCACCACCAGCGACGGATTGAGCAACGCGATATAGCGGTCAAGCACTGCAACGACGCGATCGACGAGCGCCTTGTCGTCGAGCTTGCCGTAGGGGAAGCCGGCGTCATCCGCTACCAGCGCAAGTTCGGCATCCGGCCGCGCCTTCGCAACCTCCCGCAGCACCGTGAGCGCGCCCAGACCCGAGTCGAAGACCAGAACACGGCTGGCAGGGTTCGAATCGTGCATCGCCGCGCTCCTAGGTGACCGTCTGGCCGCTGGCAAGCGCGGCGTCAATCCGGTCGAGCGTGCCCCGCACATCCGCTTCGACTTCCGCGGCCTTGAGTTCAATCAGGCGGTAGCCACGGCCCTCGAGCCATTTGCGCTTGTCCGCGCGCACGTATTTTGCCTCCTCCGACTCCTGCGGCGGCACAAGATCGAGCACGGTACGCAGCGGAAAGGAAACAAAGTCGGTGATGTATTGTCCGACCGGCACCTGACGCTTGAAGCCGCGCCCGGCGAAGCGCCGGTCGTTCACCATCGCCTTCCATAACAGCCGCTCCGCATCGGTGGCGTTGCGTCGAAGAAGCCGCGCCAGCCCCCGCACTGGAGCGCGCTCGCGCGGCACTCGGCCGGCATTGTGCTCGGCAAGCAATTCACGCAGCGTTTCCGCCCCCTCGCCGTCCAACAACCCGCCGCGCGCCGGGCCTTTGCGTCCCTCGGAAATCGCACGCACGATTCCCTGGAGCGTCTGCACATCCTGCAGGGTCGGCGTCATGCGGTGAAAGAGGTTGCGCAGATTGGCGGTCATGGTCGGCCGCTTTTCCGGCGGACGGAAAAACTCCGCGCGATCAAGCTCCCGCTCGAGACTATCGAAAAAGGCGAGCAGGTGCTTCTTTTCCGCCGGCCCGGCCTTGTGCTGGGTCTCGAACGGCAACGCGCCGCCGCTCGCGAGCTTGAACCACTCGTAGCCGAGGATCAGCACCGCCTGGGCGAGATTGAGGGAGGAGAACGCCGGATTCACCGGCAGCGTGACAACGAGATCGGCGAGCGATATCTCATAATTCTCAAGTCCCGTCCGTTCCCGTCCGAACAGGATGCCGGTCGTTTCGCCCGCGGCGATACGCGGCTGAAGCCGGCGCGCGGCTTCTTCCGCATCGATGACCGTCTTCTGCTGCCCGTGTTCGCGCGCCGTCGTCGCGAGCAGCAGCGTGCAATCGGCGATCGCATCTTCCGTCCTGTCGTAGACGCGCGCGCCCTCGATCACGCGGTCCGCGCCCGAAGCCGAACGCACCGCCTGCAGGTTCGGCCAGCCGTCGCGCGGACGCACGAGCCGCAGGTCGGTGAGGCCGAAATTTCCCATAGCGCGCGCCGCGGCGCCGATGTTCTCCCCCATCTGCGGCTCGACCAGGATGATGGCCGGGCCGCCGAAGGCGGGCCATTCGCGTGTCTTGTCGGTGCCGGCGCCGGGCATTCTGTGCTCCTCGGCTGCGGCCTGTGCCGCAGCCG
>JAICQA010000088.1 GCA_025929595.1 Xanthobacteraceae bacterium | reverse complement strand
TCACGATCCTCGACAAGGACGAACATATGCGGCCTTCGACCGACATGCAGTCGCTCGCGCAGTTGAAGCCGTCCTTCGTGCAGATGGGCGAGCTTGGCGGCTTCGACGCAGTCGGCATCCAGGCGCATCCGGACGTCGAAGCCGTGAACCATGTGCATCATGCCGGTAATTCATCCGGGATCGTGGATGGCGCGGCGGCAGTCCTGATCGGCTCGAAGGAAGGCGGCAGCCGCGCAAATCTCAAGCCGCGCGCGCGCATCAAGGCCTATGCCTCGATCGGCTCCGACCCGGCGCTGATGCTGACCGGCCCCATCGACGTGACCGAACTCGTGCTCAAGAAGGCGAAGATGAAGATCGAGGACATCGACGTGATCGAGGTGAACGAAGCCTTCGCGGCGGTCGTCCTGCGCTTCCTCCAGCACTTCAAGCTCGACCGCTCGCGCGTGAACGTGAATGGCGGCGCGATCGCCATGGGCCATCCGCTCGGCGCGACCGGCGCCATGATCCTCGGCACCGCGCTCGATGAGCTCGAGCGCACCGGCAAGTCTACCGCGCTTGTGACGCTCTGCATCGGCGCCGGCATGGGCACCGCCACCATCATCGAGCGGGTGTGATCATGAACCTCAAGAACTTCAAGTTCGACGTCGACGCCGACGGCATCGCGCTCGTCACCTGGGATATGCCCGGCCGCTCCATGAACGTCTTCACCATGGAGGTGATGAACGAGCTCTCGCAGATCGTGGAGAACGTCGCCGACGACAAGGCGATCAAGGGCGCGGTCATCACATCGGGCAAGGACACGTTTTCCGGCGGCGCCGATCTCACGATGCTCGAAGGGCTTTCGGGCGCGATCAAGGACATCGACAAGGCAAAAGACAAGAAGGCTGCGATGCAGAGCTTCTTCGATGAATCACGCAAGATGAGCGTGATCTACCGGCGGCTCGAAACCTCCGGCAAGCCTTGGGTCATCGCGATCAACGGGACGGCAGTCGGCGGCGCGTTTGAGCTGGCGCTCGCCTGCCACCATCGCGTTGCGTCCGAGAACGAGAAGACGCGCCTCGGTCTGCCCGAGGTGAAGGTCGGCCTCTTCCCTGGCGCCGGCGGCACGCAGCGCCTGCCGCGCATGGTCCCGGCCGCCGACGCGCTCCAGCTGATGTTGCGCGGCGAGCAGGTCCGCCTCGACAAGGCGAAGACCATGAAACTCGTCGATCAGGTCGTGCCGGCCGACAAGTTGGTCGAAACCGCGAAAGCCTGGATCAAGGCGGGCGGCAAGCCCGTGCAGCCGTGGGATCAGGACGGCTTCAAATTGCCCGGCGGTCCCGTTTATTCCAAGGCGGGCATGATGGTGTGGCCGCCCGCGAACGCCATCTACCGCCGCGAGACCTACGACAATTATCCCGGCGCGCGCGCGATCCTGAAGAGCACCTACGAAGGCTTGATGGTGCCGATCGACGCGGGCCTGCGCATCGAGTCACGTTATTTCGCGAACGTCCTGCGCACCAAGGAAGCAGCGGCGATGATCCGCTCGCTCTTTGTCTCCATGCAGGAATTGAACAAGGGCGCGCGCCGCCCGCAAAACGTACCGCCCGCGAAGATCAAGAAAGTCGCGGTGCTGGGTGCGGGCTTTATGGGCGCGGGTATTGCCTACGTGACGGCAAGCGCGGGCATCGATGTGGTGCTGGTGGACAAGGACCAGGAGTCGGCGGACAAGGGCAAAAGCCTCTCCGACAAACTCATCTCCGGCCAGATCAAGAAGGGCCGCGCCAAGCCCGAGGCGAAGGATCAGTTGCTCGGCCGTATCAAGGCGACCGCCGACTACAAGGATATCGAAGGCGCCGACCTCGTGGTCGAGGCCGTGTTCGAGGACCGCAAGGTCAAGGCCGATGTGATCGCGAAGGCCGACGCCGTCCTGAAGGGCAAGGCGATCTTCGGCTCGAACACCTCGACGCTCCCGATCACGTCGCTGGCTGAGCTGTCCAAGACGCCGGACCGCGTCGTCGGCATCCATTTCTTCTCCCCGGTCGAGAAGATGATGCTCGTTGAAGTCATCAAGGGCGAAAAGACGAACGACGAAGCGATCGCCATGGCGCTCGACTATGTGCGCGCGATCAAAAAGACGCCGATTCTCGTCAACGACAGCCGCGGCTTCTACACGTCCCGCGTGGTCGGCACGTACATTCGCGAAGGCCACCTGATGCTGACCGAAGGCGTACCGGCAGCCATGGTCGAGAATGTCGGCAAGATGGCCGGCATGCCTGTCGGCCCGCTCTCGCTCAACGACGAAGTCGCCGTCGATCTCGCCTGGAAGATCCTGCAGGCGACCAAGAACGATCTCGGCGCCGACGTGGTCGACCCGCGGCAGGAAGCGCTGCTCGAAGAGATGGTCGTCAAGCGCGGCCGCCTTGGACGCAAGAATGCAAAGGGATTCTACGATTATCCGGAGAATGCGCCGAAGCGCCTGTGGCCGGGCCTCGCCGAACTGGCCGGCGAGCCGCGCCCGGCCGAGACCTTCAGCATCGAAGAGCTCAAGCAGCGCTTCCTCGTCATTCAGGCGCTCGAAACCGCGCGTTGCGTGGAGGAGGGTGTGATCGACGACGTGCGCGATGCCGACGTGGGCTCGATCCTCGGCTTCGGTTATGCGCCCTTCACCGGCGGCACGCTTTCGTACATCGACGGCATGGGCCTGAAGGAATTTGTCGCGCTCTGCGAGCGTCTTGCCGGACGTCACGGCGACCGCTTCAAGCCGGCGGCACTGCTCGTCGAAATGGCGAAGAAGGGCGAGACCTTCTACTCACGCTTCGCGCCGGAGAAGAAGCGCGCGGCATGATCGTCGCCGCTACGGCGCGCCCTGGAATGTCCAGTAAGCGGATGCCAGCCCCGAGAGGCCGATCACCAGCGCCATCAGCCACATGGCGATGGAGATCAGCGCCGTATATTGCGCGAAGGTGAAATAGGCGTCGCGCATTACCGTGGCCGTCGCCCACCGCGCGTAGCGCTCGGGCGGCCGGAAATTCTCGGGCAGGATCAGCCACATTTCGGTGTGCTTGTAATCGCTGCTGAGCGCGCGCCGCGCTTTCATGATCAGCACCAGGACGGTCATCAGCGTGAGCGTGCCGCCCGACTGAAACATCAGCCTGGGATTGAAGCTGAATCCCACCATGACGCACAGTATGCCGAGCAAGGCGAAGCCGCAGCCGCGGGCAACCGACGTGAACGCGGCCTTGCGCATCTCTTCCATGATGCTCTCCGGCTGGTCCCGCCGACGGCGTGAGCCATGTGAAACGAGTTTGCGGTTCCCCCGGCGCGGTGCGCAATCGGGGGAACGGGTGCTCACGCAAATTTGCTTTCGCCTAAAGGCCGACGGTCAGAAAGTTTCCCATTGCCGGGAGCGTCAAAAGTCCCGTCCCGGCCAGCCAGATCCAGAGGGACGTTACGCTGGAATCGTCGGCCGCTCCGGAAAATCGTTCGTAAATCGCGGCCGGTATGCCGGCAAGAATGATGGTCGCGGTCGAGACCATGAGCGACGACATCAGGAGCGCCAGCGGCACGCTGCCGAATAGAAGTGCCGGCGCAAGAATCTGGACGTGCAGAAGCGCGAACAGGAGCGGGACCTGGCTGAACATGCCGTTGATCATTCCGAAGGCCGCGATGCCGATGAAATACCACTGGCGTTCCATGGTTCAGGTGCTCGGCGGTACAAGGTTGAGGATCAGGTAGAGATACAAAAGTCCCACTCGCAGCCAGAACAGCCAGACAAAGCCGAACAGCCAAAGCACCACCGGCGCTACCGCCTTCGGCGTCAGCGGTCTGATTATTTTCAGAAACGGATCGGTGATCACGCAGAACGCGCGCCAGATGTAATTTTTCGAATCCGGCGGAAAGATCAGCGCGAGTATCGCGCGCCCGAGCATGGTGTACATCACCGCTGCCAGAATGAAATTCGGCAGGTGGAAGTACCAGTATTGCAGGATGGGATAGCCGGTTTCCACGTCGCGCTCCGTAGGCCGCGTCAGTTCTATCGGAAGGTCTTGCCGCGGTCGCGGAAAAAAAGCGGGGCCCCGGAGGGCCCCGCTTCCCCTGAAAGGATTGCTCCGCTCAGGTGGTCCTGTTCAGAATGACGCCACCGCGCGGTTTGCGGATTTCGTCGACGAAGGCTTGCATTTCCTTCGACGGCTCCGGCGTCATCAGGCTGACCACATAGATCACGAGGAAGCCGAGCGGCATGCCCAGCAACCCGCAATTGATGTTGCTGAGCCCGAACCAGCCAACTCGCTGCGCGGCAGTTGCCGCGATCGGTTGGGTGATGTCGACCAGTGGCGCGCCGGTGACCGGGTTGGTCAAGGCCGTCATGCCGAAATAGTCGACGCCCGCCTGCGGGAAATATCTCGTCGTGATGAGATAGAACAGGCAGAGCCCGAAGCCCGCGATCATGCCGGCAATGGCGCCGGCCGTCGTCGCACGCTTCCACCAGATGCCGAGCACAAGCGGCGGGAAGTTACCTGCCATGGCGAGCGAGAACGCCCAGCCGACCATGGCAAGAATATCCGCCGGTCTTGTCGCGGCTGTCGCCGCAGCGGCTATCGCCACGCCGACCAGGATGACGCGGGCAATGGTCAGCCGCCGCACCGTCGACGCGTTCGGATCGACCATCTTGTAGTAGACGTCGTGCGAAAGCGCGTTGGCGATGGCGAGCAGCAGGCCGTCCGCGGTTGAAAGCGCGGCGGCAAGACCACCGGCCGCAACCAGGCCCGAGATCACATACGGAAGTCCCGCGATTTCCGGAGTGGAAAGCACGATCACGTCCGTATTGATCGCAAGATCCTGCAGACGAACGACGCCGGTGTGTCCGGCGACCGCCTTACAGGCTGCGGCGATATCCGCGAGAGACGAAGCGTTCTGACCGCAGATCTTGATCAGACCGAGCCGGCCCCACTCGAACAGCCAGGGACGAACCTCTCCGATGCCGCGGCCGATGACGTTCTCATAGACCTCGAGCTTCGAGAACGCCGCGTAGGCCGGCGCCGAGAAGTACAGGAGGAAAATGAAGAACAGCGACCAGGCCACCGACTTCCGCGCCTCACGCACCGACGGGGTGGTGAAGTAGCGCATCAGGATGTGCGGCAACGAAGCCGTGCCGACCATCATGCAGAAGATGATGCCGAAGAAGTTCAGCGGGCTGTAGTTCAGGAACGGCTGGATGTGCACCTTCAGCGTGCCGGCAGGACAACTCGCGGAAGTGCAAGCCACGGCCAGACCGTCCTTGAGCATCTGCTGCTCGCGGGCGGCGATTTCGGCCAGGGCAGTGCCGTAGGTGAGTTGCGGGATCGGAATGCCGTAGTTCTGCGTCGACAGGATGATGATCGGCACAAGATAGGCGACGATCAACACGATGTACTGGGCGATCTGCGTCCAGGTGACGGCGCGCATGCCGCCGAGCATCGAGCAGAGCAGGATGCCGAGCAGGCCTACGAACACGGCAACCTCGAACTGCATACCGAGGAAGCGCGCGGCGATGATGCCGGTGCCGTAGATTTGCGAGGTCACGTAGGTGAAGGAGCAGGCAACCAGCACGACGACGCCGAGGAAGCGCGCGAAGTTGCCGCCGAAACGGGCCGCCAGGAAGTCCGGAACCGTATAGGCGCCGAACTTGCGCAGATACGGGCCGACCAGCACCGAAACCAGCACGTAACCGCCGGTCCAGCCCAGCACCCAGGCGAGGCCGTCATAGCCGAGCAGGAACAGCGTACCCGCCATGCCGACGAACGACGCCGCCGACATCCAGTCGGCGCCGGTGGCCATGCCGTTGTAGAACGCCGGAACGCGGCGACCTGCGACGTAATATTCCGAAACCTCAGCGGTTCGGGACAGCACGCCAATGATCGCGTAGACCGCGATCGTGAAGAACACGAACAGGTAGCCGAGGACCCTGTTGGGTACGCCGAGCTGCTCAAGGATCGCGATGAAAACCACGAACGCGAGGAAGCCGCCGGCGTAATAGCCGTAAATTTTTCCGAGATTGTTGATGAAGTCGGAACTGCCTGAAGACTGAGTAGCCATGTTTGATCCTCCCTCAATCTTCTTCGGCGTAGCCGTACGCGCGATCGATATTGTCCTGCTTGCGTGCGAACACGAACAGGATGGTGACGAACGCGATCAGCGATCCCTGCGCGGCCATGTAGAAGCCGAGCGGGAAGCCGAGCACGGGAATTGTGATCGCGTTGAGTTGGTTTACGAACATGTGGACGATGTATCCGAAGAAAAACCAGATCGCGAGCACGGTCCACATCAGCCGCGTTGTAGCGGCCCAATGTGCTTCTTCGTTTGCTTTTGAGTCGGTTGGAGCCATGGTCTATTGCCCTCCTGAGTAATCCCAACGGCGCGCGACCGTTGTGGACCGCGCCACCCCTGCCTCGTAGCGAAGGAAAACAGAATCCGACCCATGTCAGGCCGGCGTTTCCTCCAAGTCGATGGCCCGCCTTTTCTTGATTTTTCGCCGCGGGTCCGTGCCTCAAGAATTAACATTTCGTAAAGTTTGCACCCTATACGACTTTCGATGCACCGTGGATTACTAATCCTTGGAAGAAACTGGGGATTTTCGCATTGCAGCACGAAGCGGGGCGCGTACTTGGCGAGGAACGACGATCGCCCCTGCAAGAACGACGGTCCGGCGGCGTTACAGCCGTTCATGACCTTCGACATAATCCTTTGACTGACCTGTGCTCCCGCCGCATCATCCTTTCGTAGACAGGGGCGGGAATGGCTATGAAGGTGGCAACCGAAACCGATTCCGGCAGGGGGCCTTCGCCCGTGGATGCCGCCGCGCGCTACCGATTCGTCGTCGCCGACGACCATCCGCTGTTCCGCGGCGCGATGCGCGAATCGCTCGCGAATCTTTTCAAGTCGGCCGATATCTTCGAAGCGGGCGGACTCGACGACCTGCAAACTTTGCTGGAGCGCGAAGGCGACGTCGATCTCGTTCTGCTCGATCTGGCGATGCCGGGCGTGCGCGGCTTCTCGGGCCTGCTTTATTTGCGCGCGCAGTTTCCCGGTATTCCCGTCGTCGTCGTCTCGGCGAACGAGGAGCCGAGCGTGATTCGCCGTTGCATGGAGTTCGGCGCTTCCGGATTTCTGCCGAAAACGCTCGCGGTCGACACGATGCGCGATGCGATCCGCCGCGTGCTTGAAGGTGGCGTCTGGACTCCGCCTGATGTCGATCTGACCGGCGGAGAAGACGTGATCACCCGCGATTTGGTGAATCGGCTCTCGACGCTCACGCCGCAGCAGGTGCGCGTGCTGATGATGCTGTCGGAGGGGCTGCTCAACAAGCAGATTGCGTTTGAGCTGAAAGTGTCCGAGGCGACCGTCAAGGCGCATGTCTCGGCGATCCTGCAGAAGCTCGGGGTCGAAAGCCGGACGCAGGCCGTGATCGCCGCCTCCAGGATTGAGTCCGGCAACTGGTCGCGGCCGGTGAATTGATTTACTCGGCGGCGGGGCGCGCGATGCGCCACTGCGCCAGGAACGCGCGCAGGGCGGCGGGCTTCACTGGCTTGTTGAGGACCTGAATATCGTTGGCGCGCGCCTCTTCGCGCACCGCGGGACTGCGGTCCGCCGTCACGAGCGCCGCCGGAATCCCATCGCCGAGCCGCGCGCGAAGTGCCGCGACGGCGTCGATACCCGTCCCTTCGTCGAGATGATAGTCGACCAGGAGCGCGTCGGGTTTCGGGCCGGTGCCGGCGATGGCTTCAAGCGCTGCGCCAAGGCCCGGCACGGCGATCACATGACAGCCCCATCCCGACAGAAGCGAGTCCATGCCCGCGAGCACCTGCGGCTCGTTCTCGATGCACATCGCCACGACGCCTTCGAGTGGCGTCGCCGGCGGCCGATATTCGGTCCCGCGCGCGGTCGTCTTCGGCGCTTCGGTTGCAATCGGAACTTCGAGCGTGAAGCCCGATCCGCCGCCCGGTTTTGAGCGCAGCATCACCTTGTGATGGAGAACACGCGCGATACGCTCGACGATCGAAAGGCCGAGCCCGAGTCCTCGCGCCACCTTGGCACCCTGCTCGAGCCGCTGGAACTCCTCGAAGATAATGCGCTGCTTGTCGAGCGGGACGCCGAGACCCGTATCGACGACTTCAATCCGCACATGGTTTCCGTGACGGCGGCAGCCGACCAGCACGCGCCCCTGCGGCGTATATTTGATCGCGTTCGACACGAGGTTCTGCAACAGCCGCCGCAGGAGCCGCCGGTCCGAGCGCACTGCGAGCGACGAGGACACGAATATCAGCTTCAGGCCCTTCTCCGCGGCGAGCGGCGCGAATTCCCGGTCGAGTTGGCAAAGCACGTCGTCGATGCGGAAGTTGGACAGCTCGGGCTGCATGGCGCCGGTGTCGAGACGGGAAATGTCCAGCAGCGCGCCGAGAATTTCCTCGACCGCCTCGAGCGAAGCGTCGATATGGCCTGCGAGTTTTGCCTCTTCGCCGAGCCGCTTGCGTTCGACGAGGCTCGTCGCGTAGAGCCGCGCTGCGTTGAGTGGCTGAAGAATGTCGTGGCTGGCTGCGGCCAGAAAGCGCGTCTTCGAGATATTGGCTTCGTCGGCTTCCGACTTCGCACGGGCAAGCTCGGCGTTGAGCCGCGTCAGTTCTTCGGTGCGCTCGTTCACGCGCCGTTCGAGATTTTCATTCGAGCGCTCGAGTGCTTCGGCGGCTTCCACCGTCGGCGTGATGTCGGTGTAGGTGACGACAAACCCGCCGTCCGGCATCCGGTTGGCGCGCGCCTCCACGACAATGCCGAGCTTCGGCAGCCGCTCGCGGAAACTCGTCGTGCGGCTCACATACCGTTCGAGCCGGTCGGCAACGAGATCGGGCACACGGCCCTCGCCGAAATCGCCGCGACCGGCGGCATGGCGCAGGATTTCGTCGAGGCCGGCGCCGAGCCGTGCAAGTTCGGGCGGCAGGTCGAGCATTTCGCCGAACCGGCTGTTCCAGCAGATGAGCTGGAGATCCTTGTCGAACACCGCGATGCCTTCCTGCAC
>JAICQA010000397.1 GCA_025929595.1 Xanthobacteraceae bacterium | reverse complement strand
GCTACTGTTTCCGCTGTTCGATCCGGTGCCCGCCCGGCAATAAGGGCTTGCGGCGGCGGCCGAACGGATTCAGACTTCTTGCGGGGGGTGGGGCGCATGGAGGAGAGCCATGACTGTCCGCGCCATTCTGACGCTCAAGGGCCGCGACTGCGTCACGATCGCGCCCGATGCCACGCTGGCTGAAGCGGCCAACCTTTTATTCGAGCACCGTATCGGCGCGCTGGTCATTACCGGACCCGAGCACCGCGTTGTCGGCATTCTCTCCGAGCGCGACATCGTTCATCAGCTTTCGATTCTTGGCGGCGGCGCGCTAACCCAGCCGGTCGCAAGCGCCATGACGCGCGAGGTCGTGACCTGCACCGAAGACGAGACGATCCCCGACCTTATGCAGCGCATGACGACGCATCGTTTCCGGCATGTGCCGGTGCTCGATCGCGGGCGGCTTGCCGGTATCGTGTCAATTGGCGACGTGGTGAAACACCGGGTCGCGGAGCTCGAGCGCGAGCACGATGCGCTGAAGGAATATATCGCGACGGCTTGAAAGCCGGGCGTCGAAAAATACACCGCTCATTCCCGCGCCGCGCTGGGTCCCCGCTTTCGCGGGGACGAGCGGCTGATAAAATTCAGCTCCTGTGTCGCAAGAGAGCGCAGTTCAACTCAACGCCGCGACCGTTTCCTGAATGTCCGTGAGCGCCCGCTCGGCGGCTTCGGCGCCGAGCCGGATGGCCTCGTCGGCACGGTGAAACTCGAACAGGCCGAGGCCGCCGAGCTTGGGCGAGATCAGTATGTCGGGCGGATCGCCGGCAAGGCGCGAACGCGCGATGCGATCTTGCGTAATATTGAAGGCGTCGACCATGACCGAGGTGATCCCCGGTCCGCGCACGGCGCCCAGCACATCGTGACGAATATTGTGCTGCAGGCGGAATAGACGGCCGATGCGGCTGGGTTCGGGTTCTGCGGGGACCGGCGCCGCAGCCGTGGCTTCGGCTTCCTGTGCGGCTTCCGCGGCATGCGCCTGAATCACGGTGCCGCGGCCGAACATATCGGCATTGAGATTGACGGCGATCACCACGCGCGCGCCAAGCGCGCGGGCGGCTGAGACCGGGATCGGATTGACGAGCGCGCCGTCCACGAGCCAGCGGCCGCCGATCTGCACCGGGCCGAAGATGCCGGGGAGGGCGTAGCTCGCGCGGATCGCGTCGGCGAGATTGCCTTGCGTCAACCAGATCTCGTGGCCGGTGCCGAGCTCGGTCGCGATCGCGGCGAAGCGCGTGTCGAGTTCTTCAATGGCGAGCTCGCCGAAATTTTCCTGCATCAGCGCGTGAAGCCGAGTGCCGCCGATCAGGCCGCTGCCGCGGATCGTGACGTCGAGCAGCCCGAGCAGCCGCCGCCTGGTGATGGTGCGCGACCAGTCTTCCAGGATATCCAGTTTTCCCGCGGCCCATGCGCCGCCGACGAGCGCGCCGATCGAGGTGCCCGCAATCATATCGGGGACGATGTCGGCTTTAAGCAAAGTGCGAAGAATTCCGATATGCGCCCAGCCGCGCGCGACGCCGCCGCCGAGCGCCAGACCGATGCGCGCTCGGCTGACCGGAGCTTCCTGCCGATCAACCGGCATTCCGTCCTCCGGCATTTGCTCGCGCCGATTCCACAGGCTGAACAGCATGATGAGGCATCCCGGGCGTCGGCCATTCAAGCATGTTGCGCGCCGTCAGCCGACCCCGCATCTAAACGCGGTAAACGGAACAAAGTTCGCCGGCCGCGCTCAGTGTTTGCCCAGGAATACCAGCTCTGCGTCGCGTCGCCCGAGCGGGTGGCTGCGGTAGAAGCACGAGCGGCGGCCGGTGTGGCAGGCGACGCCGCTGCCGCCGACGCTAACTTTCAGCAACAACGCGTCCTGGTCGCAGTCGACGAGCAATTCTTCCACGCGCAGCGTGTTGCCGCTGGTCTCGCCCTTGCGCCACAGCGCCTTGCGCGAGCGCGACCAGAACCAGGCTTCGCCTGACTCGATCGTGCGGTTGATCGCCTCCGCGTTCATGTGCGCGACCATGAGCACCGTGCCATCGCGGCTGTCGGTCACGACACAAGTGACCAGACCGTGCTCGTCGAAGCGCGGCGTGAAGCGGGTGCCAGTTTCGATTTCCTTGCTCGCGGTCATGGCGTTCTCTCGATTTGCGTCGTGGCTCAATAGCACAATGCGCGTCGTCCCGGCCGAGCGTCCACGGGTCTCGCCTTCGGCTCTCCCGAGGACAGGCTCCGCGCGAGAGCCGGGACCGTTTTCAGCTTGTCCGAGAACGGTCCCGAATCGCGGTGGAGCCTGTCATCGGGCCGCGCTGCGCGCGGACCCGTTGGCCGCGTCCGGG
>JAICQA010000466.1 GCA_025929595.1 Xanthobacteraceae bacterium | reverse complement strand
TTCTACGCGCAGGCCGAGGGCGCCAACATCGGGGTGCAGGAAATGCCCTGGGACCCCATGAAGGACTACGCCATGATGATGCGCAACACCGAGCGCTTCATGTCGCTGTTCCGCTCCTTCCGGCCGGTGATTTGCAAAGTGCATGGATTCGCGGTGGCAGGCGGATCCGACATTGCGCTGTGCAGCGACATTGTCCTGATGAGTGAGGACGCGAAGATCGGATACATGCCCGCGCGCGTCTGGGGCTGCCCGACCACGGCGATGTGGGTGTACCGGCTGGGGCCAGAGAAGGCGAAGCGGATGCTCCTCACCGGAGACGTCATCGACGGGCGCGAGGCGGAGCATATGGGCCTCATCTACAAGGCGGTCCCTGCCGGCGAGCTGGACGAGCAAGCCGAGAAATATGCGCAACGCATGGCGTCGGTGCCGGTGAACCAACTCATGATGCAAAAGCTTATGATCAACCAAGCCTATGAGAACATGGGACTCAGGACGACGCAGATGTTTGCGACATTGTTCGACGGCATGACGCGCCACTCGCCGGAGGGTCTGGCCTTCAAGCGGCGGGCGGAAAGAGTCGGCTGGAAGCAGGCGGTGCGAGAGCGCGACCTCGGCACGTACGACTACACGGCAGACAAGCCGATCAATCCCGGCGGATAGCAAGCGTCATTGCGAGGCGGCGAAGCCGCCGAAGCAATCCAGCAGATTGGGACTAGTTGCTTCGCCCTCGCTACGCACGGGCTCGCAATGACATCGGGGGACGGCCATGCGCCCGCTTGTTTCCGCCGCAATTCGTCCGCATATGCGACGCCATGAAGCGGGTCGTCGCCCTTTTTGCCATTCTGGCGCTGCTTACCGGCAGCGCGGCTTATCTCATGCCGCGCGCGGAGCAGGCGTTGGCCTTGCGGCTGGCGGTGGATGACCCGGTACGGCTCGCGGAGCTGCGCCTTGCGATGACGTTCAATTCGGACGCTGCCACGCGCGAGATCGAGGCGGCACTCGCCGCCGACGACGCGGAACTTGCCGAGAGCTTTGTCGCGCTGGCCGATCAGCGGGGGATCGCGCTCGATCCAACGCTGCGTGCGCGCGTGGCGGCAGCGGGTACGACGCGCGAACAGGTCCGGCGCTACGCGGCGAATTTCGGCAAGGGCTTGGTGACCGGCAAGGCGGATGGCGTTGCAGGGATTGCCGGTGCCGCGACCGGCGATTTCTTTGTTTACGGCGATGTGCGCGATCTCGTGCGCGAGGGCGTGCACTGGCTGAAAGGCCAGGAAGTCGATCCGCTGATGGCGGGGCTGGCGAGCGTTGGCCTCGCGGTCACCGCCGGTACCTATTTCGCGAGCGGAGCGGCGGCGCCGGCGCGCGCGGGCGTGACGATGTTCAAGGCGGCGCGGCGCACCGGCAAGATCGGCGTCAATCTCGCGACCGACATGACACGCATCGTGCGTTCCGGCCGCGGCGGACGGGCGGTGGCGGCGCTCGCCGATGTCGGACGCATCGAGGCCAAGGCCGGCGCACGTGCGGCGATGGAAGGCATGAAGCACGCCGATGACGTCGCCGACCTCGCCAAAGTTGGCAAGCTCGCAGAGCGAAACGGCAGCACGACGCTTGCGATCCTGAAGACGCTCGGCCGCGGTGCGATCGCGCTCGGCGCGGGTGCGGTCACGGGCGCG
>JAICQA010000138.1 GCA_025929595.1 Xanthobacteraceae bacterium | reverse complement strand
CGAGAAACTGGTCGGCTCCGGCGACTGGCGTGAGCGGCTCATTCTGACCGAGCATCGCTACATGCGCGAGGACGTGGCGGTCGGGCTCGCCTTCCTGGTTTCGGTCGCCGATTGGGCCGGCGTACCGGCGCCGACGGCGACCGGATTGCTGGCGATCGGATCGGCCGTCTGCGTCGACGATTTTCGCCGCACCGGCCGCACGCTGGAGAATCTCGGACTTTCCGGTTTCAGCCGCAGCGAGATGCACAAGCTGCTCGGAGAGGGACGCACGTGAGCAGCCGGGAAGTGATCGCGTCGGTCGGCGCCGGCCGCATGGGGCGGGGGATCGCCGTCGTCTTCGCCTATGCCGGCCACACGGTGCATCTGATCGACGTGAAGGATCGCCGCCCGGGCGCCGATGTCGAGCGGCTGCGTGCCGACGCGCTGGCCGAGATCGAAGGAACGCTGCGCACGCTCGCCGGTCTTGGCATGATGGCGGAATCCGCCGTGGCGCCGATCGTCGCGCGCGTGCGCGTCGTCGGCCTTGACGGGGTCGCGGAGGCGCTGAAGCAAGCCGACGTAATTTTCGAAGGCGTGCCCGAGACCCTCGATGCCAAGCGTCATGCGTTCTCGGTCATCTCGCGTCACGCGCGGCCCGACGCCATCATTGCGTCCACGACATCCACGATTCTGTCGGACACGTTGCAGGCATTCGTCGCGCCGCCGGGACGCTTTCTCAACGCTCACTGGCTCAATCCGGCCTATCTCGTGCCGCTGGTCGAGCTGTCGCCCGGGAGGGACACCGACCCGGCCACAACGCAGAAACTGAAATCACTGCTCGAGCGTATCGGCAAGGTGCCGGTCATCTGCAAGGCGAGTCCCGGCTACATCGTGCCGCGCATCCAGGCACTCGCCATGAACGAGGCGGCGCGGCTTGTGGAGGAGGGCGTCGCGAGCGCCGACGACATCGACAAGGCGACGCGCTACGGCTTTGGCTTTCGCTTTGCAGTGCTCGGTCTGCTCGAATTCATCGATTGGGGCGGCGGCGACATCCTCTTCTATGCCAGCCGCTACATGAAGGAAGCGACGGGCGAGGACCGCTTCGCCGCGCCCAGGATCATCGAAGACAATATGGCGGCCGGCCGTACCGGTCTGCGCGCGCGACAGGGGTTTCTCGATTATTCATCAATGGACGTCGAGCAATATCAGCGCGAACGGCTGCAAGCCTTTGTCGCCATGCTGCAACACATGCAGATGATAAGGCCGCCGGTCGAATGAGCGGGCGGCATTCTCAGTACAGCGAAAAATACTCGCGCTGCTCCCATTCGGAGACGGTCGCGAGATAGCGCTCCCATTCGGCGCGCTTGATGTGCGTAAGGTACTGCACGAAGTCGGCGCCCAGCTTCTGCTTGTAGAAGTCGCTCGCCGTGAACGCTTCGATGGCGGCGGCGAGGTTCTTGGGCAGGGCCTTCGCATCGCTGGAGTAGGAGTCTTCAACCGGCTCGGGCGCCTTCAGTCCGCGCTCGATGCCGTCGAGCCCGCACAGAATCTGCGACGCGAAGAAGAGATACGGATTGGCGGCCGGTTCCGCCACGCGGTTCTCGACGCGGCTCGCGCGGTCGCCCGGGTTCATTAGCCCGCGGATCATCGCGCCCTTGTTGTCGCGGCCCCACTGGATGCGATCCGGCGCGAGCAGGAACGGCTGGTAGCGCTTGTAGCCGTTGATCGTGGGTGTCGTCAGCAGGCAGCTTTCTTCTGCGTGCGCGAGCAGCCCCGCGATCCATCCGTCCGCGTCGGGCGTGAGCGCGCCGCCGTCGCCCGGCATGAAGAGATTGCTGCCGCTCTTCGCGTCCACCAGCGACTGGTGCAGGTGCCAGCCGCTTGCGATCACATTCTCCACGCGCGGACGGCACATGAAGGTGGCGTGCAGCCCCTTGCGGCGCGCGACTTGCTTCGCCATCGAGCGGAAGATGATCATGTTGTCGGCGTGGGCGAGGGGGCCGGCGGGTTCGAACGTCATCTCGAACTGGCTGCCGCCGAGCTCGGCCTCCAGCGTGCGCACCGGCAAATGCAGCGCCTGCGCCGCGCGCCGCAGATCGTCCATCACGTCTTCGAGCGCGTCGTAGCGCGACTCGGTCAGGTACTGGAAGCCGTGCGCGAGCAGGCTCGTGTCGGGGGGCGTCGCGGGCCATGTGCCGTCGCCATGCGTGAGCCGCTCGTTCTCGATCTTGAAGACGTAGAACTCGACCTCGAGCCCGCACACCATCGCCTTGTTGGCGCTCGCGAGCGACGAGACCGCGCGCTTCAGGATCGAGCGCGAGCAGAACGGCATCGCTTCGCCGTCCTTGTAATGGACGTCGCAAAGGAGCCAGCCGCTGTGCGGCGACCACGGCAGCACGCGGAAGGTTGTCGGATCGGGAACGATCAGGAAGTCACCCGCCCCGGTGAGCTTGCCCGCGCCGAAGCCGATATCGCCGCTCCACACCGGAAAGACCGTGCGGTGCGAAGTATCTTTGAGGAGAAGCGTCGACACCATCGTCACGCCGCTCTTGAAGGTGCTTTCCAGCGCGTCCGCCACGATCGTCTTGCCGCGCAGCACGCCGTGCTGGTCGGCGAAGGAAAGACGGATGGTCTCAAGCCCAAGCCGCTTCACCTCGTCCATGACCGAGCGCGCCTGCGCGAATTGCTCGTCGGACAGCAGTTCTTTGCTGCCGACCAGACCGCTTTCAAGATTGCCGCGCGCGTTCAACATCGTTGTCCTCTAGGTCTGCGCGTCCCACGGGCAGTCGGCGCGGCGCCCCGCGTCCGCCTGCCGCCACACATTTTCCCAATCGTCCGTCTTGCCGATGGCGTCAATCGAGATCGGTCCGCGGATCGAGGCGGTCGCGTCCGCGTCGCCGCGCATGGGCAGCGCACCGGCTTCACCTTTTTTCACCTTGCCGATCGCATCGAGCAGCAGGCGGCGATAGCGCGAAATGCCGACATCGGCGCGGCCGAGGTGCTCTTGCGTGCGGTCCTGGATCGGGCCGAGTCCTTCGACCGCCCACTGGTCATGCACATTGATGTCGAGCCCCATGCCCGTATAGGTGAGCTTCGCCTGTTCTTCCGGATTGAAGCCGTAGTTGTTGCGCTTGTTCTTGATCGGCGCATAGTCGGGCAGGCGATGCTCCTTCATGCGCTGCTCGCGCATCGTCGTCTTGTCGACCGGCTTCTTGAAGCTCGTGAACATCGAGTACCAGTAGCAGTTCGTGTCGTCGATCGGCACGTGCCACTGCGTGATCGTCATCTCGTTCGACATCGGGATGCAGATCGCCTCCGGGAAGATCTGGTTGGTCACGCGCACGTGGCTGCGCCCATCCTTCATGTGACGTAGCGAAATGAGACGCAGTCCATAGGGCGTCTCCTCGACCTTGATTTCCGGCCGCGGATATTCGCGCAGCAATTGCGTCATCGGAATTTCGGTATTGCCCGCGCGGTCGCGGAATTGCTTGCCGTATCCTTCGTTCGGGTCCTCGTCCTGCAGAAAGCGATGCAGGAATGAGGCGTGCGCCGGGTCGATCCCGACTTCCATCGCCTGCAGCCAGTTGCACTCCCACAATCCCTTGAACGCGAAGACGTGGTTCTCCGGCGCGGCGAAGCAATCGAGCGCGGGGAAGGGCGGCGGCTCGCCTGGACCCATGTACGCGAAGATGATTCCGTTCCGCTCGATGACTGGATAAGAGACAGCCTTGATGTGCTTGTACATGTGGCTGCCTTCCGGCTCCGCCGGCTGCTCGACGCACTGGCCGGTGCGGTCAAAGTGCCAGCCGTGAAACGGGCAGCGCAGGCCGTTGTCCTCGCGCCGGCCGTAGCAGAGATCGGCGCCGCGATGCGGGCAGTGCCGGCCGATGAGGCCGAGGCGGCCTTCATTGTCGCGGAAGAGCACGAGCCGCTCACCCAACAGATTCACCGGCACGACCGGCCGCGCGGACATCAACTCTTCGCTGAGCGCCGCCGGCTGCCAGTAGAGCCGCAGCACCGCGCCCGCGCCGGTCCCTGGCCCCACGCGGGTCAAGAGATCGTTCTGCTCTTGGCTCATCATGACGTGGCGCTCCTCTTCCTTTCCGGCGTCACGGCGTTTCTAGAGCCATTGTGACAGGCCGCATGAAAATCCGAAGTCGTTTGCGCCATGCGATTGCGTGTGCGATAATCGCGCAAACGGTCGATATTTGTCATCGTTTCACATTCCGGCCTGCTGTCAAGAACGGCTCTAATTTTCGCGCGAGGATCAGTGGAGAAGGCAGCGACACCGCCGATCACGACCCGCGACGTCTCGCTGACCTTCATCAAAGGGATGGCGGTGCTGAAGGCGTTCGACGCCGCGAATACCCACCTCACGCTGCCGCAGATCGCGCGCATCACGGGCATCGACCGCGCCATCACGCGCCGCCTCGTCCTCACGCTCGTGCAACTCGGCTATGTGCAGCAGAAGGAACGCGTGTTCTCGCTGACGCCGCGCATCCTCGTGCTCGCGGGCGGATTCCTGCAGGGCCGTCAATTCGGCAAGTCGATTGAGCCGGTGCTGCGCGCCTTCGCGCATCGCGTTGGCGAAGGCATCTCGATGGCCATGATCGACGGCGAAGAGGCGGTCTATGTCGCGCATGCCGGCAGCGACAGGAGCATGGTGAGCATCGGCTTCACCGTCGGCAGTCGCGTGCCGTTGCTGCCGACCGCGATGGGCCGCGCGCTGCTCGCCTTTGGGCCGCCGGCGGTGGCGAAGGACTTGATGGCGGGCGCGCCGGTGCAGAAATTCACGCCCGCGACGGTGACGGACCGCGCGGCCATCCGAAAAGACATCGCCCGCGTCGTCGAGCGCGGCTATGCTTTCCTGGACGGCGAGTTTGAAGCGGGCGTCGCGGCCGTGGCTGTCCCGGTACGCACGCGCGGCGCGGAAGTCGCAGCACTCGGCGTCTCGGCAAGCTCGGCCCGCTTCAAGCAGGAATCGTTTCGGAATTCCGTCATCGAGACGCTGAACGAGTGCAGCAACGCCATCGGCGGACTGCTTTGAGCGCAGATCGTTAACGCTTTGTAGCTGCACATTCTTTTCGCACGCCCCGCCGCGCGCTTGGGCAGAATGGCGAAATAGGCGCCGCCGTATTTTTGCGCGCGCATCGAAATCCCTGCTGCCGTGCATTCCGCCGCCCGTGACGGCGTTGGCACGCCTCTTGAATTGGAAGGGTCAAAGACGCTGTCGGCAAGGCAGCGGTGACGGGGAGACGCACATGCGACGGGAGAGGGTGAATACGGGCCCAACCGAACGCTGAGAAGGAACGACAGGCGTCATGACCGTCCGGGACAAGAAAGGGCCGACAAGCACTGTCGGCATCAATCGCCGTAAATTCCTCAAGGCCGGCGCCGGGACGGCCGCGCTGCTCGGCACTCTCAAAGCTGAATTTCCGTTCGGCGTTCACATCGCCGAGGCAGCCGGCCCCGAGACTATGAAAGCCAATCTCGGCTTCATCGCGCTCACCGACGCTGCGCCGCTCTTCGTCGCGAAGGAAAAGGGAATCTTCGCCAAGTATGGCATGCCCGACGTCGAAGTGCTGAAGCAGGCATCGTGGGGCGCGACACGTGACAATCTCGTGCTCGGCTCCGAAGGCAACGGCATCGACGGCGCGCATATCCTGACGCCGATGCCGTACCTGATCTCCGCCGGCAAGGTGACGCAGAACAACGTGCCGACGCCGATGTATATCCTCGCGCGGCTCAATCTCGACAGCCAATGCATCTCGGTCGGCGCCGAATACGCGGACCTGAAGATCGGCCTCGATACGAGGCCGTTCAAGGTCGGCCTCGAAAAGAAGAAAGCGGCCGGCAAGTCGGTGAAGGCCGCCATGACCTTCCCGGGCGGCACCCACGATCTCTGGATCCGCTACTGGCTCGCCGCCGGCGGCATCGATCCCGACAGGGACGTCGAGACGATCGTCGTCCCGCCCGCACAGATGGTCGCCAACATGAAGGTTGGCACAATGGATTGCTTCTGCGTCTGCGAGCCGTGGAATCATCAACTCGTCAACCAGAAGATCGGCTACACGGCGATCACCACGGGCGAGCTCTGGAACAAGCACCCTGAGAAGTCGCTCGGCATGCGCGCCGCCTGGGTGGACAAGCATCCGAATGCGGCCAAGGCGCTCCTGATGGCTGTCATGGAAGCGCAGATGTGGTGCGAGAAGATGGAAAACCGCGAAGAGGTCGCGGCCATCTGCGCCAAGCGCCAGTGGATCAACTGCCCGGTCGCCGACGTCACCGATCGCATGAAGGGCAAGTTCGACTACGGCATTCCGGGCAAAGTCGTCGAGAACTCGCCGCACATCATGAAGTACTGGCGCGACTTCGCGTCTTACCCGTTCCAGAGCCACGACCTGTGGTTCCTCACCGAAGACATCCGGTGGGGGAAGTTCGAAGCGAACCTCGACACTGCCGCGCTCATCAAGAAGGTCAATCGCGAGGATATGTGGCGTGATGCGGCCAAGGCGTTGTCCGTGCCCGCTGATCAGGTCCCCGCGTCGACGTCGCGTGGCAAGGAAACCTTTTTCGACGGCAAGGTGTTCGATCCGGCCGATCCCGGCGCCTATCTCAAGAGTCTTTCGATCAAGCGCGTTGAGTTGGGTTGAGCGCCCCGCCGCCGGACGGGGCGGCTCGAATGCCGGAGATGAAGATCAAATGAGCCTGCCCGCAGTCAAAACTGAAAGCGCCGTCGTCGCCGCTCAACCGACGACGGCTGCAGTGCTTTCGCTGCGGTTGAAGCGATCGCACCTTGCAGCGCGAGCGACGGCGCGTCTCCAGGCGGCCGCGGCGCGGCTTGTCCCGCCGCTCGTCGTGCTCGGCCTCGTGCTGACGGTCTGGGAAATCCTGTGCAGCAGTCCGGGCGCGACGCTGCCGCCTCCGTCGCGCGTTCTCGATGAGACGTGGGGGCTAATCGTCGATCCATTCTACGACCGAGGCGGCATCGACAAGGGTCTGTTCTGGCACATGTCGGCGAGCCTCCAACGCGTCGCCCTCGGCTATGCGATGGCGGCCGCCGGAGGCATCGCGCTCGG
>JAICQA010000258.1 GCA_025929595.1 Xanthobacteraceae bacterium | reverse complement strand
GCCGAGCGCCGTCAGCCGCGCGATCGCCTCCGGTCTCGTGTCGTAGACGACAAGCTTGTGGCCGGCCTCGATCAGCCGCCGCGCTAGGTGGAAGCCCATCGTGCCGAGGCCGACAAACCCGATTTCCATATTCCCCGCCCCGCTTGCTTCCGGCCTCAGGCCTTGTCCATCTCAGCGAAGACTTCCTTCGCGATCCGGAACGCATCGACGCCCGCCGGCACGCCGGCGTAGATCGTAAGCTGCATGAACACTTCGCGGATTTCGTCTTTCGTGACGCCGTTCGTGATCGCGCCGCGGATATGCGCGCGCAGCTCATGCGGCCGATTGAGGATGCCGATCATGGCGAGGTTCAGCATCGAGCGCGTCTTGCGCGAAAGACCGTCACGTCCCCACACGGCGCCCCAGCAGAATTCAGTGACCAGCTCCTGATGCGGCATGTTGAATTCGTCCGCCGCCTTCATCGCCTTGTCGACATATTCCTTGCCGAGCACTGCCGTGCGGATTTCCAAGCCCTTGTCGAACGTCTTTTTGTCCATTGAAATTTCCTTGTCCTGCGCGCTCGCGCGCGGGGCGGACATTAGCCCATAGGCCGGCGCAAGGCAGCACGGCGGTCATATCCGCCGAAATACCTCCTGCGGGCGCCGCCGGACTCCGATATTCTGCCTCCGGAACCTTTTGTCGGGGCAGCCGTTTTCAGCGGGGCAGTCCGATGCGGGCGCGAGCCGCGCGCGAACCAGAGGGGTCGATGACGCCAGTTCGGGCCGTATCCGCCACTTCCATCACTCTGTTCGGCCGCGCGTACCGGTGGACGGTCACGCTCATCGCCGTCTGTCTTGTGGGCGCGGTGACGCTGGCATTAGCACCGCTCGGTCCGCTTGCCGCGCATATGTCCGCCCATATCCTGCTCATGAACGCGGTCGCGCCGACCGTAGCCGTGGCTGCGCTCAACCGGCCGCCGGCGGCTTCCGCCTATCGTATGGCGGGTGGCTCGCTGGTGCTCGCGTCGGTAGCGCAGATCGGCGTTCTTTGGATCGCGCATTCGCCGCCGCTCATGGCCGCTTCCATGAGCAGCCATTCGCTGCATGTCGCGATCCAGTTTGCCCTGCTGGCTACCGCGCTCTGGTTCTGGTTTGCCGTTCTTGGGCAAAGCGGCTCCGCGCGCTGGCGCGCGATCGTCGCGCTGCTCCTCACCGGCAAATTGTTCTGCCTGCTCGCGGCCCTGCTCGTCTTCGCGCCGCGCGCCCTTTATCCCGTCGAACTCGCGCATGTGCATCATGGCGCAGCCGCAGATCCGCTCGCCGATCAGTATCTCGCCGGCCTGCTGATGCTGGTCGTCTGTCCGCTCACCTATGTGCTCGCGGGCGTATTGATCGCGGAGCGGTGGCTGCGCGAGTTGCGCGAACGGGATGCGATTTTACCGCCGCTACCGTGGCGGTGACGCATGCGGCGTCCTTCGCTTCGCATGGTGGCGATCATTGTCGGCGCGACCTTTGCCGTCTTGGGCGCAGGCGCTTTTCTCGTGGCCGCGTCCGGAATTTACAACGTGGCGGCAAGCCGGCCGCATTTCGAGATCACCCGCGTCCTGCTGCAATTCGGCCTGGAGCGCTCGGTCGCCACCCATAGCTGGCTCGAGTCGTCTTCAAAGCCGGCACTGGACGATCCCGATCTCATTCGCCTCGGTGCCGGCCACTTCGTGCGCGGCTGCGCCTTCTGCCACGGCGCGCCGGGCGAGCCGCGCAACCTCGCCGCCGAGCACATGCAACCGACCCCGCCCGCGCTTTCGCTGGCGGTGACCGAATGGTCGAACGAAGAACTGTTCTGGATCGTCAAGCACGGCCTCAAATACACCGGCATGCCGGGCTGGCCGTCGATCGAGCGCGACGACGAAGTATGGGCAGTGGTCGCCTTTTTGCGGCAACTGCCGAATATGTCGCCGGCGCAATATCGCGAGCTGGCGAACGGCTCCGCGCATACGAGCGATGACGAACCGATCGCGGAGTGCACGCGCTGTCATGGCGGCGAGAACGCGGCTCCGACCAGCCGCCTGGTGCCGAAGCTCGCTGGTCAGTCCGCAGCTTATCTGCTGCACGCGCTGGAGGATTATGCCCGCGATCGTCGGCCGAGCGGGATTATGCAGCTGCTCGCCGTGCCCCTTGCGGCGAAGGACCGGCAAGCGCTCGCCGCCTACTACGCCAACCTGAAACCGCAGGCGTCACAACAAAAGGCGGCCGATGCCGCCCGTATTGAACGCGGCCGCCGCATCGCCACCGAGGGCATTCGCGAAGAAACTATTCCGCCCTGCCTCGCCTGTCATTCCGGCCGCGCGGCGGAAACCTTTCCGCGGCTCTCGGGCCAGCACGCACCCTACCTCGCGCAGCAGCTTCGGCTGTTCAAGGAAGGACTGCGTGCCGAGACTCCGCAGGGCGCGATCATGACCGCGATCGCGACGCGGCTCGATGAGGCGCAGATCTCGGACGTGGCGGCCTATTTCGAAAGCCGCGATCCCGCTGAAGACGCGCGCGACACGACGCCGGTGCAGGGAGCCGCGCAATGACCGTCGCGCTCCGTCTCGCCCTCGCCGCGTCACTCATCTTTGCGCTCGCAGGCTGCAACAAAATCCAGTCCGCCCTCTCCCCGCAAGGCGCTGAAGGGGCGCAGGTCGCCACGTTGTTCTGGATCATGACCTGGGTGAGCGCGGCGATCCTGCTCGGCGTCATGATCCTTGCGGCCATCGCGATCTTCGGCCGCGAACGCTGGCGAAGTCCGCTGCGCGGCGAATGGATCGTGATCGGCGGCGGCATTGTGTTTCCGTCCGTATTGCTCTCGGCCCTGCTCGTCGCCGCGCTTCTCATGATCGGCGCCGAGTCGTCCTCGCGCGCCGGACCGGCGTCAGTACGCATCGCGGTCGTCGGCGAGCAGTGGTGGTGGCGCGTCGTGTATCGGACTCCGGACGGACGGCGTGTCGAAAGCGCCAATGAGATCAGGATTCCGGCCGGCGAGCGCGTGGCGTTCGAGCTGAGCGCGGCCGACGTCATTCACAGCCTCTGGGTGCCGACGCTCGCCGGCAAGCTCGACATGATTCCGGGCCGCGAGAACGTGCTCAATGTCATCGCCAACGAGCCCGGCGTGAGCCGTGGACAATGCGCCGAATACTGCGGCGGCGCGCATGCATTGATGTCCCTGTATGTCGTGGCACTTGAGCGGCAGGAATTCGACGCCTGGCTCCAGCGCGAAGCGGCGCCCGCGCCGGCGCCTGCCGCCGACGCGGCGGCCGGACAGAAGCTCTTCTTCGCCGGCGGTTGCGGTGCCTGCCACACGATCCGCGGCACGGAGGCTGCCGGCACCATCGGACCCGACCTCACCCATCTCGGCGGCCGCATGTCGCTCGCCGCCGCCGTCCTGCCGAATGACGCCGCGGCAATCGCGCGCTGGATCCGCGACAATCAGCACATCAAGCCGGACAACAAGATGCCGCCCTATGGCATGTTCACGGAAGCGGAATTGAAGAGTCTGGCGAACTACCTGGCGGGGCTGAAATGAGCAAAGCAACCGAGCCAGATTCATCGCCCCCGGACTATCCCAACAAGCTGCCCCGCCCGAAGGGCGAGCTTGCAGAACTCAAGCGCATCTGGGCGACGCCGACCGGCTTCCGCAAGCTCACCGCCGTCAACAACACCGTCATCGGCGTCTTCTACATCGGCGCGGCATTCCTGTTTTTCATTCTCGCCGGCGTGCTGGGCCTGGTCATCCGCGCACAGCTCGCAGTGCCCGACAACGACCTCGTCAGCCAGGACCTCTACAACCAGATCTTCACCGTCCACGGCACGACCATGATGTTTCTGTTCGCCGTGCCGGCGATGGAAGCGCTCGGCGTGATGCTGCTGCCGCAGATGCTCGCCGCGCGCGACCTTCCCTTCCCGCGCCTCAGCGCTTTCGCGATCTGGGCCTATGTGATCGGCGGCCTCGTCTTTTTCTCAACGATCTTCTACGACCTCGCCCCCAAGGGCGGCTGGTTCATGTATCCGCCGCTCACGCTCACGGAATATTCGCCCGGCGACAACGCCGACTTCTGGCTGCTCGGCATCGGCTTCATCGAGATTTCGGCGATCGCAGGCGCCGTCGAGATCGTCGTCGGCGTCCTGCGCACGCGTCCGCCGGGCATGACGCTCGCACGCATGCCGATCTTCGCATGGTCGATGCTGATTTTCGCGGCGATGATCATTTTCGCTTTTCCCGCCGTGATCCTCGCCACCATGCTGCTCGAGATCGAGCGCGCGTTCGGCTGGCCGTTCTTCACCGCCGCACGCGGCGGCGACCCGTTGCTGTGGCAGCACCTGTTCTGGTTCTT
>JAICQA010000179.1 GCA_025929595.1 Xanthobacteraceae bacterium | reverse complement strand
TCTGGACCGAGGGCGGACTTGTCATCGAGGACCGCGACACGAAAGCGCTGCGCGCGGCGACGCCGGGCGATGCGATCGTGCTGGTGCGGCGGCGCGGGCCGCTGTTCGACGCGATCCTGCAGGCGCTGAAGCAGGCCGACGTCGCCGTTGCGGGCGCCGACCGGCTCAAGCTCGCCGAGCATATCGCGGTCATGGACCTGATGGCGCTCGGCGACGCGCTTTTGCTCGACGCCGACGATCTGTCGCTCGCCTGCACGCTCAAGAGTCCGCTATTCGAACTCACCGAGGACGATCTCTATGCGCTTGCGCACGAGCGCAAGGCTTCGCTGGCCGCGTCGCTCGCGGCGAATGCCGGTGCCGATCCGCATTTCGCGGCGGCGTCGGAGAAGCTCGCGCGATGGCGCGCGGAAGCGCGCGCTTTGCGGCCGTTCGACTTCTATTCACGTCTGCTCGGCCGCGACGGCGGGCGCGAAGCCATGCTGGCGCGACTCGGCCCAGAAGCCGCCGATGCCATCGATGAATTTCTCGCCCAGGCGCTGGCCTATGAGCGGACGGAAACGCCGTCGCTGGTCGGCTTCCTGCATTTCCTGCGCCGCGCCGGCACCGAAGTGAAGCGCGACCTTGAAGTCGAGAGCCGTGCCGTGCGCGTCATGACGGTGCATGGCGCCAAAGGACTCGAGGCGCCGTTGGTGGTGCTCGCCGATACGACGACCCTTCCCGACGGGCGAGAGGAACGGCTGCATGCGCTGCCGGGCAGCGAGCTCTTCGTTTGGGCCGGCCGCAAGGACTTCGACTCGTCGAAGCAGCGGGCGGCGCGCGACGCCGCGACGGCAGCGCGCGAGGCGGAATATCGCCGCCTGCTCTATGTAGCGCTGACACGTGCCGCCGATGCACTGATCCTGTGTGGCGCGGAGAACCAGCAGCAGAAAAAATCCGGGCCACCGGACGGCTCGTGGTATCGGCTGGTACGCGACGCGCTGGAAGCAGAACTCCTCCCGACAAAAGCGGATTACGCGGATGAGGACGTGCTGCGCTGGCGGCCGGAGCCGGCGCGCGCGGCGGAGCGGCAAGCGCCCGCACCAGAAAAGAAGACCGCCGAAATTGTTCCGTGGTTGCGCGCGGCCGCGGCTACGCAGCGCCCCGCAACGCGGCCCATCGCGCCGTCGCAACTCGATCCCGACAACGAGCCGCTTTCTCCCTATGCAAGAACAGCACCCGCGATCGATCCGCGCCTGCGCGGCGATCTCGTGCATCGGCTGTTGCACCGGCTGCCGGATGTCGCAAGCGATGAGCGGCGTAACGCCGCGCTGGCTTTCCTCGCAAGCGTCGCGCCGGAGCTGCCGGCGGCGAATCACGCCTCACTTACGGACGAAGCGATTCGCGTGATCGAGCATCCCGATCTCGTGGAACTTTTCGCTGCCGGCAGCCGCGCCGAAGTCGACGTGTTGGCGCATGGCGGCATTGAGAATGGGCGGGAGATTTCCGGCCGAATCGATCGGCTCGCGGTGAGCGAGAAGCACGTTACCGTGGCCGACTTCAAGACCGGTCGGGCGCCCGCCAAAGACGCCGCGCCGCCGGGAAACTATTTGCGGCAGCTTGCCGTTTACCGCGACGTCCTGGCCCGGATTTACCCTAACCGAGCCATGCGCTGCCTGCTCATCTGGACTGAGTCGGCTGAAATCCACGAAATCCCTGCGGAGACCCTCGAAGCCGCGTCAAGCACTGTTTTCACTGAGACGTGAGTCGCCTTGACGGCGGCGGGGCGGACTACCTACTTATCGGCCGACATCTTCTCCCATAGCCCCGAGGTCATCATGGCTGTCGCCAAAGTTTCCGATACGTCGTTCGAGTCGGACGTGCTCAAGTCGAGCGAGCCGGTGCTCGTCGATTTCTGGGCCGAGTGGTGCGGTCCTTGCCGCATGGTGGCGCCTGTCCTCGAAGAGGTGGCGGGCGAACTCAACGGCAAGCTCAAGATCGTGAAACTGAACGTCGACGAGAACCCGCAGACGGCGTCGAAATACGGCATCATGTCGATTCCGACGCTGATGATCTTCAAGAACGGCGAGCTTGCTTCGCGCCAGGTCGGCGCGGCACCGAAGGCCAAGCTCGTACAATGGATCAACGGCGCGATCTGAACTGCGTCTGAATTCTGAAATGGCCGGGCTCGCCCGGCCATTTTCTTTTGCGGTCAGCGCGGCGGCGTGCCGTTGGCGGCGAGCACGGCGCCCGCCAGATAGAGCGAGCCGGTGATCAACACGCGCGGCGGCGTCTCAAGCTTCAGCGTCGCGACGCGCGAGAGTGCTTCCTCGACACTGGCCGCAGGCTCGGCGGCGAGCCCGACCTCATGCGCGGCGGCGGCCACATCTTCGGGCGTGCGCGCGATTTCGGCCGGCACCGGCACCGCGAACACATGCCGCGCGAGGTCGGAGAAGCAGGCGAGGAAGCCGTCGGTGTCCTTGGTGCCGAGCATCCCGACCACGAGCACGAGCGGGCGCGGCGCACGTTCTTCAAGCTCCGCGAGGGCGGCGGCGATTGCGAGCCCGCCGGCCACGTTGTGCCCGCCGTCGAGCCAAAGCTCGGAGCCCGGCGGCAGGAGCGGCAGCAGGCGGCCGGTCGACAGATTCTGCATGCGCGCCGGCCAGTCGGCGCCGGAAATGCCGGCCTCGATCGCTGCGGGCGAAACGGGAAAGGCGCGGCTGAAGCGGAGTGCCGCGATGGCCGTGCCCGCGTTCTCGATCTGGTGGCGGCCCATGAGGCGCGGGAGCGGCAAGTCGAGCAGTCCCTCGTCATCGGCATAGACGAGCCGCCCGCTCTCCTCGTGCGCACGCCATTGCTCGCCGGACACCGCGAGCGGTGCGCCCAATTTGTGCGCCACACGTTCGATCACGCCCAGCACCTGCGCTTCCTGATGCGCGACGATCGCCGGCACGCCGCGTTTTAGAATCCCCGCCTTCTCGGCGGCAATATCCTTGACGGTCGGCCCGAGGAATTCCGTGTGGTCGATGGAAACGGGCGTGATCACGGTCGCCGCCGCCCTGTCGATCACGTTGGTGGCATCGAGCCGCCCGCCGAGGCCTACTTCAAGGAGAAGCGCGTCAGCCGAATGGCGTGAATAGACCAGGAAGGCCGCGGCAGTCGTGATTTCAAAGAACGTGATGGGATCGCCCGCGTTCAGCCGCTCGCAAGTGGCGAGCGCGTCGGCAAGCTCGATGTCGCTCACGAACTGGCCGCCGTCCTTGTGCGCCAGCCGAATGCGCTCGTTGAAACGCACGAGGTTCGGCGAGGTATAGACATGCACGCCAAGGCCCGCCGCCTCCATCATCGAGCGCAGAAAAGCGACGGTAGAACCTTTGCCGTTCGTGCCGGCGACGTGGATAACCGGCGGCAGCTTGCGCTCGGGATTTCCGAGGCGCGCGAGCAGCCGCTCAAGCCGCGCGAGCGAGAGGTCGATCTTTTTGGGATGGAGCTTGGCGAGGCGCGCGATCAGCTCTTCAGCCTGCTCCTGATCGCGCGCGGCCTTCGCGCTCACATCACCTCCACCGGCCCGGCCAACGCGTCCTGCACGGTTTCGTTGCCGACCCTGGTAAGGAGCTTGCAGAGGCGCGCGAGCGTCGCGCGCATTTCGTGGCGATGGACGACGATGTCCACCATGCCGTGGTCGCGCAGATATTCGGCGCGCTGGAAGCCCTCGGGGAGTTTCTCGCGGATGGTCTGCTCGATGACGCGCGGGCCCGCAAAGCCGACCAGTGCCCCGGGCTCGGCGAGTTGCACGTCGCCGAGCATGGCGTAGGAGGCGGTCACGCCGCCGGTGGTCGGATTGGTGAGCACCACGATGTAAGGCTGCTTCACCGCCCGCAGATGCTGGATCGCGACCGTCGTGCGCGGCAACTGCATCAGCGACAGCACGCCTTCCTGCATGCGCGCGCCGCCGGAGGCTGCAAACAGGATGAAGGGCGTCTTCTTTTCGACCGCCGTCTCAAGCCCCCTGATCACGGCCTCGCCTGCGGCCATGCCGAGCGAACCGCCCATGAAGTCGAAATCCTGCACGGCGATCACGACCGGCAGATTTTCAAGGCGGCCGAAGCCGAGCTTGAACGCGTCGTTCATGCCGGTCTTGGCGCGGGCGTCCTTCAGGCGGTCGGCGTAACGGCGCTCGTCGCGGAATTTCAGCGGATCGACCGGCACCTCGGGAACGGCGATGTCGAACCAGGTCTCGCCGTCAAACATCGACTTCAGGCGCGCGGTCGCGCCCATGCGCATGTGATAGTTCGAGCCGGGGATCACCCACTGGTTCGCCTCGACGTCCTTGTGAAAGACAAGCTGGCCCGTCTCGGGGCATTTGACCCAGAGATTCTCCTTCACCTCTCGCCGCTGCAGGAGGTTGCGGATCTTCGGGACGGCGTTGGAAATCCAGTTCAACGGACGGCTCCGCGCTCAAACGCGACTGATATGGGGTGCGGCCTCACGGCAGTATAGCCCGAATTTACCCACGAAAGACGGTCTATTCCGCGGCCTGACGGCGCGCGGATCGGACGCCCGCGGCGAGCGAAGCCACGAGATCGGCGACCGCCTTCGTGGTGCCGGGTGTCGCGCGGTCCTGCCCATCGAGGGTGGCGCGGAGCGCTTCCACCAGCGCGGAGCCCACCACCACCGCGTCGGCCTGCTGGGCAATCGCCCGGGCCTGATCGGCGGATCGGACGCCGAAGCCGACGGCAACGGGGAGCTTGGTGTGACGCTTGATGCGCGTCACCGCCGCCGCGACTTTCGAGTTGTCGGGCTTAGCCGCACCGGTGATGCCGGTGATCGAGACGTAATAGACGAAGCCCGACGTGTTCTTGAGCACCGCAGGCAGACGCTTGTCGTCGGTCGTCGGTGTTGCGAGACGGACGAAAGCGAGGCCCGCCTTCAGCGCGGGCAGACAAAGCTCGTCGTCTTCCTCCGGCGGCAGGTCGACGACGATCAACCCGTCGACGCCCGCTTCCTTCGCGTCCTTGAGAAATTTCTCGACCCCGTAGATGTAGATCGGGTTGTAGGAACCCATCAGGATGATCGGCGTGTCTTTCTCAGCAACGCGGAAGGCGCGCACCATCTCAAGCGTCTTCTTGAGCGTCTGTCCTGCTTTCAGCGCGCGCAGGCCCGCCGCCTGAATCGCGGGACCGTCGGCCATCGGATCGGTGAAGGGCACACCCAACTCGATCAGGTCGGCGCCCGCTTTTGGAAGCGCCTGCACGATCGCGAGCGAGGTCTTGTAGTCGGGATCGCCCGCGGTCAGGAACGTCACGAGTCCCGCGCGGCCTTCCGCGTGCAGCGCCGCGAAGCGGGCGTCGATGCGGCTCACAACTTGCCCCCGAGATGTTCGGCGACCGCGAAGATGTCCTTGTCGCCGCGGCCGGAGAGATTGACCACCATGAGGTGGTCTTTCGGCTTCCTGGGGGCGAGCTCGATCACCTTGGCGATGGCGTGAGCGGATTCAAGCGCGGGAATGATCCCTTCCACCGCGCACAAGAGCTGGAACGCCTGAAGCGCTTCCTTGTCGGTGGCGGACAGGAATTTCACGCGCCCCATGTCGTTGAGCCAGGCGTGCTCGGGGCCGATGCCGGGATAGTCGAGGCCCGCCGAGATCGAATGCGCGTCGTTGATCTGCCCGTCGCCGTCCATCAGCAGATAGGTACGATTGCCGTGCAGGACGCCGGGCTTGCCACCCGCGATCGAGGCCGCGTGCTGGCCGGTCTCGATGCCGTGCCCCGCCGCCTCGACGCCGAAAATCTCGACCGACGGGTCATCGAGAAAGGGGTGAAACAGTCCCATGGCATTCGAGCCGCCGCCGACGCAGGCGATGAGGCTGTCCGGCAGCCGCCCTTCGGCCTCCTGCAACTGCACACGCACTTCGTCGCCGATCACGCTCTGGAAGTCGCGCACCATCGCGGGATAGGGATGCGGACCGGCGACCGTGCCGATGCAGTA
>JAICQA010000113.1 GCA_025929595.1 Xanthobacteraceae bacterium | reverse complement strand
TTCGAACAGCGACGCATAGGCTTTCACGAGCCCGCCGGGATCCGAGCAATTGCCGGTCTCGGGCCAGAGCAGCCCGCTTTTGAAGACGGGCTGCAGGTGCGGCTCGCGCACCAGCACCTCGTCGCGATTGAGCGTCTGGTACGGCACGCCGAACTCGTCGGCGAAGGCACGATCGACCGCGGACTCGTCGGCGCCGCTTTCGCTGCGAAACACTTTCAGCAGGCCCGCCTTGCGGATGAGCCGCGACGCACCCGCTTCCCCCGCCAAGTCTGCATGTTCGGCAGGCGCCGCCGCGAGCATCGGCCGGAGCACACGCGCCGACGCGTCGAGCCGGTCGGCGCGCGACGCCGCCCAGTAGCGCAGCAGAAACGGCGCGAGCCCCGGCAGCGCCGCCCAGTGAAAATTCGCATGCGGCGTGAAGCCGAGGCCGTAACGAATGAGGTCCCGGAAATCGCGGGGGAAGGCGATCGGCATCATGCGGCTCGCCTCGATCAGCCCGGCGTTGCCGTAGGAGGTCTCTTCACCGGCGCCGCGCCGGTCGACCAGCGTCACCGAGACACCGCGCTTGGTCAGATGCAGAGCCGCCGACACGCCGACCATGCCGGCGCCCAGTACCAGAACGTCCCGTTTCGCCACCGCCGGCCCTTTCCTCGATTCCGCCTATCGTGATACTGCGCCCCGCCTGCCAAGCACAATGTCCGGGCTGCATACCGGGCGCGGAGAAGAAGAATGGGTCCGATCGCGCTCGCCGCCAATGCGCTGGCCTGGCTTGGTCGCAACGGTACGCGCGCGGTCGCGGTCACGATCTTCCTCAGCCTCGCCGTTCCGCAACTCTCGGACCTGTTGCGGCCGCTGGTCGGCCCGTCAATCTTCCTGCTCCTGATCCTCGCGTTCTTGCGCGTCGAACCTTCGGTCTTTCGCGGGCAGTTCCGGGGCAAACAGTTCCGCCTCCTGCTCGTCGCCGTAGGCTTCATGATGATCGTGACGCCGCTCGCGCTCGGTCTTCTTTATTCAAACACCGGCAGCGGCCCGCTGTGGCGTGATCTTTCTTTTGCGCTGATCCTTCAGGCCGCGGCCCCGCCCATTATGTCGGCGCCGGCTTTCGCCGCGCTCCTGGCGCTCAACGTACCGCTTGCGCTGGCCGTCCTCGTCTCGGCAATCCTGTTCACGCCGCTCGGTGCGCCGTTCTTCGCCGCAACATTCGCAGGCGATGCGTTGCCGATCGACGCGACTTCCCTCGCCTTGCGCCTCGCCTTCTTTCTTGGCGGGTCCTTCGTCATCGCTCGCGTCATCCGTCACTTTACCGGCGACGAGCGCGTGCGCGCGTGGCGCGAGCACATCGACGGGCTGAACGTGATCGTGCTGTTCGTGTTCGCGGCCTCCATCATGGGGATCGTCACCTATACGGCACTGAGCGATCCGCTCTTAGTGCTGGCACTCCTCGCGCTGAGCTTCCTGATCGCCTTCGCGCTCGGCGGGGTAACGGCCGCCGCCTTCTGGGCGCTCGGCCGTGAACGCGCGTTAACGATCGGCGTCTCGGCCGGCATGCGCAATATGGGCCTGATGCTGGCGGCGGCGAGCGGCGTCTCCGATACGGTCTGGCTCTATATCGCGGTCGCCCAGTTGCCGATCTATCTGGCGCCGTGGCTGCTGTATCCACTTGTTCAGCGTATTTTGCGTCCGTAATTGCCGTCCGCCCGACCCGCGTGGTACTGCCACGCCATACGCCATGCCGACTCAGCCGCTTGTCATCGCCCCCTCGATCCTCGCCGCCGACTTCGCGCGGCTGGGCGACGAGGTGCGCGCGATCGACGCCGGCGGCGCCGACTGGATCCATGTCGATGTGATGGACGGGCACTTCGTGCCGAACATTTCCATTGGTCCGGCCGTCGTGCAGGCGCTCCGCCCGGTGACGAAGAAGCCGCTCGATTGCCACCTGATGATCGCGCCCGCCGACCCATACCTTGAGGCCTTCGCCAAGGCCGGCGCCGATACGATTACGATTCACCCCGAGGCCGGTCCGCATCTCGACCGTTCGCTCTCGGTCATCCGCAGCCTCGGCAAGCGCGCGGGCGTGGCGCTGAACCCGTCGACGCCCGAGAGCACCATCGAGTATGTGCTCGACAAGGTCGATCTCGTCCTCGTCATGACCGTCAACCCCGGCTTCGGCGGCCAGTCGTTCATTGGCGAGATGCTCCCGAAAATCCGTGCGGTGCGGCAGATGATCGGCAACCGCCCGATCGATTTACAGGTCGATGGCGGCGTCACCGCCGACAACTCCAACCTCGTCGCGGCCGCCGGAGCAAACTCGCTGGTCGCAGGCTCAGCCGTTTTCAAAGGCGGCAAGCCCGACGCCTATCGCGCCAACATCTCCGCCATCCGCCATGCCGCCGCGCTCGCGCGCGGCGAGGCTGCCTGACCCAGCATGATCCCGCGTTACAGCCGTCCCGAAGCCGTTGCGATCTGGTCTCCCGAGACGAAATTCCGCATCTGGTTCGAGATCGAAGCCTATGCCGCCGAGGCCATGGCCGAACTCGGCCAAATTCCGAAGGAAGCGGCGAAAACGATCTGGGAGAAGGGCAAGGCCGCGAAGTTCGACATCGCCCGCATAGACGCGATCGAGCGCGAGACGAAGCATGACGTCATCGCCTTCCTGACGCATCTGGCGGAATTTGTCGGGCCGGACTCCCGTTTCGTCCATCTCGGAATGACGTCGTCGGACGTGCTCGATACCTGCCTCGCGGTGCAGCTCACGCGCTCGGCCGATCTCCTGATCGCCGATCTCGACCGGCTGCTCGCGGTGCTGAAGCGGCGCGCACTCGAACATAAGAACACGGTCTGCGTCGGCCGTTCGCACGGCATCCACGCCGAGCCGACGACCTTCGGCTTGAAGCTTGCGGGTGCTTACGCGGAATTCTCCCGCGCACGCGAACGGCTGGTGATCGCCCGCCGCGAAGTCGCGACCTGCGCCATCTCCGGCGCGGTCGGCACCTACGCGCATCTCGACCCGCGTGTGGAGGCGCATGTCGCAAGGAAGCTCGGCCTCGCGCAGGAGCCGGTCTCGACGCAAGTGATCCCGCGCGACCGCCACGCGATGTTCTTCGCGACGCTCGGCGTCGTCGCTTCGTCGGTCGAGCGTCTCGCCACCGAAATTCGCCACCTTCAGCGCACCGAAGTCCGCGAAGCCGAGGAATATTTCTCGCCCGGCCAGAAGGGCTCCTCGGCCATGCCGCACAAGCGCAATCCCGTGCTGACCGAGAACCTCACCGGCCTCGCCCGCATGGTGCGCGCCTTCGTCACCCCTGCTCTTGAGAACGTCACGCTCTGGCACGAGCGCGATATCTCGCATTCTTCGGTCGAGCGCATGATCGCACCCGACGCAGCCGTGACGCTCGACTTTGCGCTGTCACGTCTGGCTGACGTCGTCGACAAGCTGCTGGTCTACCCGGAGAACATGAAGAAGAACCTCGATCAGCTCAAAGGGCTGGTTTATTCCGGCGAGGTACTGGTCGCGCTCGCTAAAAAAGGCATCTCACGCGAAGACGCCTATGTCCTCGTGCAGCGCAACGCCATGCCCGTGTGGGAAGGCCGAGGCGATTTCCGCACCCTGCTCGAAGCCGACGCGGACGTCGCGAAACTGCTGACCAAGACCGAGATCGCCCAATGCTTCGACACGGCGCCGCACCTGGCGCAGGTCGACATGATCTTCAAACGCGTCTTCGGCTAGAATCCGACGCCGACGCCGAAGCTCAGACCCGGCTGGAAGTAGTAGTCGCGGTAATACGGATAATTCGGCGCGGGCCAGGGCACAGGCACGTACGGCCGGTATGAGTAGTATTCGGCGTAAACCGGCCCGACATGATACGCGCCGTATGCGGGCGTGGGATAAGCGCCATACGCGGCCGGCGCCTGCACGGCTGCCGCACTGGCGCCGAAGTCGAGCAGGCTGCGCGCGATGTATCCTTGCCGCTGACCGTAGGCCACCGCGCACCACCGGCCGCTGCAATCCATGACTTCGACCGCGGTGCCGCCCGGCAAGACGGTCTGAGCCTGATATCGCGTGCCGGGTCCGCTCCGCACCTTGGCGTTCGCCTCCAGCATCGCCGGCGCGGCGAACGCCGCGCTCGACGACAGCGCGATCAGGCTGGCGATCGCTCCGCTTTTCGCAAAATTTTCCTTGCGCATGGACGTTCTCCGAACCTGCCCGTCCGCCGCAGCGAAAACGTGGGATCGGCCGGAACGTTCCGCTAACCGCCGCGCCGCCGGCCCTCTCCGCCGCCCTGCCGCCGCTGCTGGCGTGCCTGAGGCGGACGAGCCTGCCGTTGGGTTGCCGCCGCACGTTGCCGCTGAGCTGCCGGACGCTGTTGCCGGACTTGCGGCGGCCGCGCCTGCCGCTGCTGGATCGCACGACGCTGCTGCTGGGGCCGCGCACGTTGCCGTTCAACCTGGCGCTTCTGTACGCGCTGTTGCCGTTGTTCGACGCGCTGCCGCTGCTGCACGGCACGCTCCTGTTTGCGCTCGCGCTGTTGTACGGCTCGCTGCTGCCGGGTCTTCGCGCGTTCCTCGACCCGCTGACGTTGCTGTTGCGTCGCGTCCTTGCGATTTTCGCTGCGCTCGCGAGCTTGCTCTCGCTTTTCCTCCCGGCTGTCCTGTCGCGCATCGCGCCGGCCCTCGCGGTCCTCGCGTGCGTCACGCCGGTCTTCTCGCAGCTCCTGTTTTGCGTCACGGCGATCCCTGCTGCGCTCCTCTATCTGCTTTGCCTCATGGCCCTCGTCCTTCTGTTCCCGCTTGGCGTCCCGCCGCTCCTCGCGCTTCTCTTGGCGCGCGTCTTGTCGTTCGTCTCGGCGATCCTGCTTCGCATCGCGGCGCTCTTCGCGTTTTTCCTCACGCGCCTCTTGCCGGTTTTCCCGCCGTTCCTCACGGGCTTCCTCGCGCGCCTTGCGACGCTCCTCCGCGCGCTGACGCCGCTGCGCTTCCGTCACGATCTCCCGCTTGCCGGCGACGTCGGCCTTCGACTCCGCCCGACTGTGACGCGCGTCGCGCGAGTCGCCGCGGCGATGATCCGCCCTCGACTCCCGCCTGGAGTGATGCGCTACCCGCGATTCCCGGCGCGAATGATGTTCGGCACGCGAAGCACGGCGGCTGTGCCAATCACCGCCATAGTAGCGAAAGACAAAGGTAGGGCCGTAATAGTAGCCGCCATAATACTCGTAGTCCGGATAGCTCGCGACATAGGGAACGGTCACGGTGCCGGCGATCGACAGGAGCGGTCGGTAGATGAAGCCTTCGTAGTCGTACCAGTAAACGTTGCACCACTCGTCCGCGCAGTCGATGACATCGACTGTGCTGCCCGCTGGCACTGTCACCTGAATTGGAAAGTCCGTGCTCGGGCCCCAGCGCAGATTTGAGTTTGACGGCACATAGGCCTCAAGGGCGGAAGCAGTGCCGGTCAGGGCACCCAGCATGCCGGCCGCCGCTACAATCGATTTCCAATGCCGCTTCATCGCTCACTCCTGCGCACGCAAACATCCTGTTGTGCGAACGCGAGGCGTAGCATCGCGGTTCCTCCGCGCCGCCTTAAACCTTTGCAAGCTAGATGAATATCCGTTCAGCAGCCGGCGGCGAAAACGGAATCCCCGCGAGACGACGATGCCGCACACTACCGCGCGCTCGCGCGCGGATCACAGTTGCGTCGAACGCAGGGAACGCGGGCGGCTCAGCGGCCGGCCTTGATTTCTTCGATCGCCTTGCCGAGCAGGTCGGTCATTGCGCGGCGAAGTTCCTCGTCGGAGACTGAGATCTTCTTCGCATCGAGGTCGGCGCGCACCTTGCGGAAAACGTCTTCGTCGCCCGGCTCGTCGAAGTCGGCCATCACGACCGTTTTTGCGTAGGCTTCGGCGTCGGCACCGGCAAGACCCAGCCTTTCGGCCGCCCAGTTGCCGAGCAGCTTGTTGCGCCGGGCCATCGCCTTGAAGCGCAGTTCCTCGTCATGCGCGAACTTCTTCTCGAAACCCTCTTCGCGCTTGTCGAAGCCGCTCATTGCACACTCTCCTTTGCCGGGCGTTCCGCCGCGCGCTTTGCATATAGGGCACGCCCCCGCCGATCAACCGCTTCCGTCGCCGCAGCGGGCGGCCGAATCACCCGCTTGCGCGCCGCCGATTGCGACAATCTCCAACTTTTCAAGGCCGCTCGCGTGCGGCGCGCTGGCCTGAATGCTGCATTGTACTCACAGGGGCTATCGGCTAGGGTCGATTTCAGGCCGGTAAGGTGCAAAAAGCGCCTGATTTGGCTGCTTTTCGTATCCCGCCTGTCCGCCTGCCGCGGGTGAGTCTCACCGGAGTACTCGCGTCCTATGGATTTTCTAAAACCACGGTACACGCCCATGAGTCGCCGTCGCCGAATCTACGAGGGCAAGGCCAAGATTCTGTACGAAGGCCCCGAGCCCGCGACCCTCATCCAGCATTTCAAGGACGACGCCACCGCGTTCAATGCGAAAAAGCATGAGATCGTGGACGGCAAAGGCGTGCTCAACAACCGCATCTCGGAGTACATCTTCCAGCGCCTGAACGAGATCGGCGTGCCGACGCATTTCATCCGCCGCCTCAACATGCGCGAGCAGTTGATCCGCGAAGTCGAGATCATTCCGCTCGAAGTCGTCGTGCGCAACGTCGCCGCGGGCTCGCTCTCCACCCGCCTCGGCATCGACGAGGGCACGCAACTCCCGCGCTCGATCATCGAATTCTATTACAAGAACGACGCGCTCGGCGATCCGATGGTCTCCGAAGAACACATCACCGCGTTCGGCTGGGCCACGACGCAGGAGATCGACGACGTCATCGCACTCGCGATCCGCGTCAACGACTTCCTCACCGGTCTTTTCCTTGGCGTCGGCATCCGTCTCGTGGACTTCAAGATGGAATGTGGGCGGCTGTGGGAAAACGACATGATGCGCATTGTTGTGGCCGACGAGATCAGCCCCGACTCCTGCCGCCTGTGGGACATCAAGACCAATGACAAGCTCGACAAGGATCGCTTTCGCCGCGACCTTGGCGGCTTGATCGAAGCCTACACTGAAGTTGCGCGCCGTCTCGGCATCATGGCGGAGAACGAGCCGGTGCAGGGAACGGGACCCATTCTCGTCAAGAGTTGAACGTGAAGGCGTCCTGCCGGGCGCCGTTCGACAGGTTTCAGGCAAGCACGCGATGAAGGCGCGCGTTACGGTCACGCTGAAGTCCGGCGTTCTCGATCCGCAAGGTAAGGCGATCGAGGGCGCCCTCAAGTCGCTCGGCGTCGACGGCGTCGAGAGCGTGCGTCAGGGCAAGGTGTTCGACATCGAGCTCGATGCGAGGGATCGCACCAAGGCCGAAGGCGCGCTCAAGGCCGCCTGCGAGAAGCTCCTCGCCAATACCGTGATCGAGAATTACCGCGTCGAGGTGCTGGGCTGAGAACGATGACGCGCCGCCTCGCATTCGTCCTCGTGCCGCTGCTCGCCCTCGCCGGCCCGGCTGCTGCGCAAGCCCCCAACAAGTCCGCCCCGGCAAAACCCGGCACGACGTTCCAGTTTCGAGCCAAGCCGCCCGAGCCCGACAAATGGGTCGCCAAGCGCGACGGCAACAATCCGCGCACGCATTACGATTGCAAACCGCTCGCCTGTGCCGACAAGGTACGCGTCACCATCAGCGCCGGCAAAAGCCCGACGCGCAACCCCGATCCGCAGGCGCTCGAAAAGCTCGCCAAGGTCGATCTGCCGAAGGCCGCCCGCGCCGCTCACGCCGCGCGCGAGATCATGTCGGACGGCGCGGAGTCGATCGAGACGGTGCGGAGCGAGACGACGAAGCTGCACGGCTATCCGGCGGTCGTGAACGAGACCAAATACTCGAAGCCGAGCGCGACGACCTTTCGCGGCACGGTGATTATTTTCGCCGGTCCTGCCATGATCCGCGTCGAGGCCACGTCACCCAGCCAGGCGCTCGTGAAGAAGTCGCTGGACGACTTCATCCGCGTCATGGAATTCGACCAGAACGCCACCGCCCCGGCCAAAAAGCCGGGCGGCAACACGATCTGAATGTGCCGATGAACGCAGCCGTTATCGTTTTCCCCGGATCGAACAGAGAAGGCGATGTCGCGCGCGCCATCTCCCTGACCTCGGGCCGCAAGCCGAAATTCGTCTGGCACGCCGACACGAGCCTGCCC
>JAICQA010000479.1 GCA_025929595.1 Xanthobacteraceae bacterium | reverse complement strand
CGGCGAAGCTGCGCGATCTCTATCGGCTGCTGGATGAAGTCATCGCGACGCGGCCCCGTTGAACCGTCGTCCCGGCCGAGGGCGAAGCCCGAGAGCCGGGACCGTTCCGAGACTGGCTGAGAACGGTCCCGGATCGGCCGCTTCGCGGCCGTCCGGGACGACGGGCAGGCAACCCCGCCCTTACCATCCGCGTTGTGGATGCGTTAAATGTCCTCGCGCATGAATCGCGGCCGAGGGCCGGCGGGCGCGCCGCCGGATTCTATTCCTCCCCTGAAAGCGGGACCGGAGCATGGCAGGACGGTTTGCCTGGGCGAGGCTTCCCGACGAGAAGCTGCTCAAGGTCCGCCTCAAGGACCTCAAGCTGACGATCGAGGGCACCTGGCTCAACCGGCGCCTGAAGGAGCTCTATGACGAGTTAGAGGAGCGCGACATCCGCGTGCGCCCGCATGTCTGGCTGTCCGACGAGTGGTTCAGCCCCGACGAGACGCCGGGCTTCGCGATTCCGTTCTATCTCGCGCATCCGCGGCTGATGCAGCTCGAGCGCAAGAAGATCATGGAAGTGGAGGGCGGCACCAACTGGGAGTGCATGCGCATCATGCGCCACGAGATGGGGCATGTGGTGCAGAACGCCTACAAGCTGCACCGCCGCCGCGAATGGCAGAAGCTGTTCGGCCCGTCCTCGCGCCGCTACCCGAATTACTACAAGCCCAATCCCGCGAGCCGCAAATATGTCGAGCATCTGCGCCTTTGGTACGCGCAGTCGCATCCGGCGGAAGATTTCGCCGAGACGTTTGCGGTGTGGCTGCGTCCGCGCTCCGACTGGCGCAAGCGCTACGCCGGCTGGCCGGCGCTCAGGAAGCTCGAATATGTCGACGAGCTGATGGAAGAGATCGCCGGCAAGCGCCCGAAGCTCGCGCGCCGCTTCACGGTCGATCCGCTGCACGGCCTCACCATCACGCTCGGCGAGCACTACAGGAACAAGCTCAAGCACTATTCGGTCGAGGCGCCGACCACCTACGACCGCGACCTGCGCAGCATCTTTTCCGACAACCCGCGCCATCGCCGCGCGCCGACGGCGGTGAGCTTCATCCGCCATAACCGCCGCTATTTCCGCGAGACGGTGTCGCGCTGGACCGGCGAGTACCAGCTCACGCTCAACACGGTGCTGGAAGAAATGATGGCGCGCTGCCGCGAGCTCGACCTGCGCGCCGTCGGTTCCGAGCGCCAGTTGCGCGAAGACTTCACCGTGCTTTTGACCGCGAAGACGGTGCACTCGCTCTACAGCCCCTCGCGGCGGCAGTGGCTCGCCCTGTGAAGCGCCTTCGCGTCCTCGTTATTCTCGATCGCGACCTCGTCCCGCCCGACTCGCTCAAGGGCTACACGGAGGAGGAAAGCGACAAGTGGCGCACCGAATATGACGTGATCAGCACGCTCAAGGCGGCCGGCCACGAGGTGCGCGTGCTTGGCGTCGCCGACGAGCTGCTGCCGATCCGCACCGAGATCGAGGACTGGAAGCCCGACATCGTCTTCAAT
>JAICQA010000136.1 GCA_025929595.1 Xanthobacteraceae bacterium | reverse complement strand
CTTCAGGTCGGCATAGAGCTCGCGACCGGCGGCGAGATTGTTGACGCCGGAGAAAACCACCTCAGCCGTTTCCGCCGCAATCTGACGGCCGGCGTCGGAAGCGCCAGCCTGCACGATCACCGGCCAGCCTTGAATCGGCCGGGCGATGTTGAGCGGCCCGCGCACCTTCAGATGCTCGCCCACGTGGTTCAGCGCGCGCATCTTGCTGGGGTCGAAATAGACGCCGCTTTCGACGTCGCGCACGAATGCGTCGTCGGCGAAGCTGTCCCACAGGCCCGTGACCACTTCATAGAACTCGCGCGCGCGGCGGTAACGCTCATCATGGTCCATCTGCTCGTCGTGACCGAAGTTCAATGCGGCGTCGGGGTTCGACGTCGTGACGATGTTCCAGCCCGCGCGGCCGTTGCTGATGTGGTCGAGGGAGGCGAAACGCCGCGCGATGTGATAGGGCGCGTCGAACGTCGTCGAAGCCGTGGCGATCAGGCCGATGTGCGCGGTCACTTGCGACAGCGCCGAGAGCAACGTGAAGGGCTCAAAGGACGTGACCGTATGGCTGCGCTTCAACGCTGCCATCGGCATGTTCAGAACGGCCATGTGGTCGGCCATGAAGAAGGCGTCGAATTTCGCAGCTTCAAGCTTTCGGATCAGCGTCTTCAGATGCGCGAGATTGAAGTTGGCATCAGGCCAGGCGCCGGGGAAGCGCCATGCGCCGGTATGAATGCTGACCGGGCGCATGAAGGCGCCGAGCCGGAGTTGACGCTTGGCCATGGAAGTCTCTTGCGCGGAAAAATTCCGGGGAAGGCGCAAGGACTATAAACGATCCTCGACGCGCCGGTATGCGCGGCCGTCATGGGGTGGCATGCGCGGCCGGATGCAGTGGGCAAGGGCTGCCCACCGTACGTGGCTGCTTCCTGGAATGAAATTCCCGCGCGCTGGCTTATGCCGCTTCGAGCGGCGACTGGCCTGCTCGGCCCGGCTCCACAATGCCGCTGAGCCACTCCTCGGATTCTGCCAGCGCCGCGTAGGAGCGCGCCAGTTTCAATTGCATTGCCCGGAACTGCGGTTCCTCGAACGCAAGCGCTGCCTGCCGCTCGCATTCGGCGGCTAGCGCGCGATAGCTCCGCGCCTTGCTCGGTCCGGATTTGATCGGCTTTGAATTGTCCAAGCCTGAACGGTTTTCCTTCAGAATAATCATCGCGCTCATTTCCTCCAAGCTGCGAGCGTTGCAGCGCTTTTGAATTCGATTTCGCGTGTCTATCGGATGCAGGTCACAGCGATATGACGCGTGACGCGTCTTCTGTGCACGCTCAATGGGGCACCAATAGGGAGCGTGCGGCCACGCTTCGGTCGCGTTTGGAATCGGTTCGATTGAATCAAATTTGTCGCGCGTTATGCGGCGAGCGCCTTGTCGATGCGCGCCATGGAACGTTTGAGCGCGGCGAGACATTCCGGATCGATCGCCGTTCCCGCCATATCCGTCATGACGGCAAGCGCTTTCGACACCGGCATGGCCGGGCGATAAGGGCGTTCCGCAGTCAGCGCGTCGAAAATATCGGCGGTGGTGATGACGCGGGTCTCAAGAGAAATCTCGGCCTCTTTCAACCCGCGCGGATAGCCTCTCCCGTCGAGGCGTTCATGGTGCGCGCCGGCGACCGGCGCGAGATCGCGGAACGCCTCGATGCGCGACAGGATTTCCTCCGAATAAGCCGGATGGCGTCGCATGGCGGCCCATTCCTCGTCGTCGAGTCTGCCGGGCTTGTCGAGGATCTTGTTGCTGACGCCGAGCTTGCCGATGTCATGCAGCAATGCGGCGCGCTTCAGCCAGCGGCGCCGTTCGGGCGAGAATTGCATCTCTTCGGCGACGATGTCCGCGAACAGTGTGACACGGCTGCTGTGGCCACTTGTATAGGGGCTTTTGGAATCGATGACCTGCGCGAAGGCCTCGGCGATGTCGTCGAGAAAATCCTCGTCGACTTCCTTCACGCACTGCGCCGGCTCCAGCGTGTAGATCGCGCGGCGCAGGTCGTCGGCGCCGAGCGTTTCCCAGAAGCCGGGCTGCGCGGTCACGCGCTCGAAGGCCGCGACCAGCGCCGGATCGAACCAGGCGCCCGCGCGGTTCCGCACCTCTTGCAGCGCGGCGTCCGCGCCGTTGCCGGTGTAGAAGACATCGACGATCTGGGCGAGCAGCGCGATGCGCGAATAGACCGGGATCGCGGCGCCAACAGTGCCACGCGGCTTGCCGCCGCCGTCCCAGTGTTCGTCGAGATTGCGGATGCCTTCCGCGACCGCGTCCGAGAAACGCATCTTGCGGGCGATGTCGGCGCCGCGCGTGCAGCGCGTTTCGATCAGTTCGCGCGCGATCTCGCCGCCGTTCTGGAAAATATTGATGAGCGCGCGGAAACGCTCGGCGAGGCCCGCCTGCAGGCCGGTATGCGACAGGACGAAGCGCAACGCCTGCGGCAGACTGCCGTCGATGAACTTGAAGTCCTGTTTGAAGGCGAGATCGTCGGTTAGGTAGAGCTCGCAGATGCGCGCGGCGTTGCTGCTGCAGCCGAGGTCCTTCAGGAGCAGCGTGTAGTACAGCTCCGAGAGTTCGATTTCGCTCAGGCCAATCTCGCGGCCGACATGAATGCCGATCCAGCAGCAGCGGACGCAATGCCCGGGCGGCTGGCCCTCGGTGATGTCGAGCGCATGGCTGAGCGCGCCGAGGATTTCGGCGAGGCGAAGGCGCTGCGCGGCCGGTTGGCTCATGCGCTTCTGATAGGGACGGGCGCTTAACGGGCGGTGTAGGAGCGCGTTCACGGGCGATTGAAGTGATGGACCGGGTGGGCGATGGATCGCTGTGCGGGACGCTGGCATAGTCGCGCCAACGACGGAGGCACGGATGGCTGGACGCGGAGGCTTGCAGATCGATCGCCGCGGGTTACTTGCGGGCAGTGCCGCACTGGCGGCGGTTGCGGCCTTGCCCGCTCAAGCGCAGGCGCAAGTTCAAAGCCTTGGTTCGGCCGGCGACTTCACAAAGCGCGTGCAGGCCTTCCTTGCAACGCTCGACGCGGAGCGAGCGAAGGCCGCGCGTTTTCCGTGGGGCGGGCAGGAGTGGAAGAGCTGGAATTATTTCGGCGCGAGCGGCTACACGAAGCCGGGCCTGCGGTTCGAGCAGCTTGACGCGAAGCAAAAGGAAGCCGGCTGGAATTTGCTCGCTGCCGTGTGGTCACCGGAGGGGCTTGCGAAAGCGAAGAACGTCATGCTCCTGCAAAGCGTGCTCGCCTCGATGGGCGACGCGCCGGACCGCCGCTCGCCGGAGCGGTTTTCATTCTCCGTGTTTGGCACGCCCTCAGATAAAGGCGCGTGGGGTTTTCGTTTCGAAGGTCATCACCTGACGCAGTCGGTCGCGGTGCGCGACGGACGGATCGTTTCGGTGACGCCGTTCTCGTTTTCGGTGCGGCCAAATCGCGTCGAGCAGGGGCCGCACAAAGGGCTCAACACACTGAAAGCCGAAGACGTGCTGGCGCGCAAACTGTTCGGCGACCTTTCGCCCGCGTTGCAGGCAAAAGCGCGGATTTCCGACTCGCCGATCTACAATATCTATTCGTCGGCGGGTCGCGAGCGGGCGAATGCGAAGAAGGAAGGGCTGCCCGCGTCGTCGCTCGTGTCGGCGCAGCGTGATCTGCTGTGGCAGCTCGTCGAAACCTATGCCGTGGAGCCGGTGCCGGCGGCGCTCAAGGACGTGCAGCGGGCGCGTGTCCGCACCGGCGACCGAGAGGCGGTGCATTTTGCTTGGCACGGCCCGAATAATCCGAACAAGGGCTTCGGCTACCGGCTGATCGGCGATAGTTTCGTGATCGAATTCGCCTCGGTCGATTCCGAGGCGCAGCACCTGCACACGATCTATCACGACTTGGGCAACGTGCTGGGCACGAGCACCTGAGCGTGAGCGCTCAGAAATAGGGCTCCGTCCACTCCAGCTCTTTCGCCGTGCACTTCTTGTCGATGCAGCGTGCGGCGGCGAAGCCGGCGATCTCGCCGGTCTGGGTGCACCAGTTGAAATTGCGCATCACCATGAAGATTGTGTCGTAGGTGAAGGACATCGACGCGCCGGTCAGGATCAGATTGTCGATCTTCTTCGGCAGGAAGGCGCGGAAGGGGACTTCATAGGAATACTTCGCGTGACTGTCCCAGTAGAACGGCTTGGTCATCGGCTTTGAGATGGCGTCGCGGAAGCGGCGTTCCTGGCGCGCATCCTCGATCGAATAGACATACTCGCCGACCGGGTGGCGGCCGTCGCGGATGCCGACGAAGCGGCCGACATTGGTGAGGAACGCCTGGTCGAAGCCCGGCACATATTTCTTCAGGAACTTCACCTCGGCGTCGATGAAGAAGCGCAGCGCGCGTTTGGCGCGCGCCTCGTCGTCGGCGCTTTCATCCATGTGCAGCGCCCATTCGTAGGGGACGTTCTGCCAGAAGATGAAGGTGCCGTCGGCCTGCATCGGGCTCATGTCGAGGGTCGGATGGCCGATATAGAGATCGCCGTAGATATTCGTGCCTTCCATGCGCGGCCGGTAGAGACCGGGCGGAATGTCGCCGGCGGCGGTCGCCTCCGCGATCAATTTGGCAAGCACCGGATCCTTCGCGTCGCGCTGATGGCGCGCGAGTGCGGGGAAGTCGATCCCGCTCATGATCCAGAGCAGGCCGCCGGGGACCGGGCGCTCGACGCCGTCCCATTTCGCGGTCTCCGGCTGGCCGCCGCCGCCGCGCACGAAGGGCACGCCCGCGCTCGCCGCGAGCTGCGCGGTGCCCGAACCCTCGATGAAAATCCTGCCGGTGATCGCCTGCCGGCCCGAAGCGTTCTCGACGATGATTGCCTCGATGCGGTTGTCGCCGATTCCTTCCTTCACGACCGCTTCAACGAACGACGTACCGTAGAGCGCGGTGACGCCGGCTTCCTCGAGCATGTTCGCCATCACGCTGCCGGCGCCTTCGGGGTTGAAGCTCATGCGCGTGAAGGGGGCGTCGGGCGCGTGGCGCCGCTCGTAATGCGACAGCGGATTACCGGCCCAGTTCGGCAGGCGATCTTGCGTCACGGTGTAGATATAGCCCTCGCGCGCGAAGCGCTCCATGAGCTCCGTATGAATGCCGCCGACGCCCGGCCCGGCGTGGCCCTGCAGGCCCGACGTGTGCACGCCGCCCGGCATGTCGAAGCGCTCGACGACGAGCGTCTTCGCGCCCGTGCGCGCCGCCTGGAGCGCGGCGGCAAAACCGCCGGGCCCCGCGCCGACCACGACCACGTCGGCGTCATAGGCGACCGGGGTGTTGCGGGCGTGCTCCGCGATCCGCGTTGTGCCGTTTCGTGTCGTCGCGTCCATGCCGTGTGAAAGCACGCGCGGACGCCGCAAGGCAAGCAATCAGGAGTACTGTCATCCCGGCCGAGCAAAGCGAGAGCCGGGATCCAGGGCCACCGACGTCAGTGTTCCTGGATCCCGGCTCTCAGCGCTGACGCGCTTCGGCCGGGATGACAGATCAGATGTTCAAAATCCCGCCGCGCGCAGCGGCACGAATATACAGCGCGTGTTGGCTCCCTGGTGCTTGATCCATTTTCCGCCCGAAAGATCGCAGGCGCAGCGATAGAATTTTCCATCGGGCGTCCAGTCGGTGCGCGTTACGATCTGTCCCGTCGCCAGCACCTCCCAGCGATTGCCGTCAATCGGGCGCAGGTCGTCTTCGCTCACCTCCCAGCAGCAATCATTGGTCACGCAGCAGGTGGGCGGAATCCAGCTCAGGAGCCAGGGATTGCTGTGATAGCGGTCGGCGATGGCGCCGCCGGCGGCGATCGCCATGAAGACGCCGATCAGGAGTCCGGCGAGGCGCAGATGAGCGGGGCGCTGCAACGGTCTCATGTCACTACCTGCCGGACGCGCATCGAGATGCGCGTCATGCTGGCGCCGCCGCTGGCGAATCAATTCGAATGCTGCGCTTTGGTTCCACCGCAACCCATCGTCTTTCGCCGCGTTGGCTCCGGGACGGCGGACAGGAGCAGGCGATGCACGGCCAGCCTTACATCCGGCTTTTGCTGATGACCGCGCTGTCGTTCATTTCCATGTATGTCCTGATGTACGCGATGGTCGACCGCTTCGAGAATGTTTATCCGAACGTCAACCAGTTCTACATGGCTGGACTGATGACGGCGCCGATGGTGATCATCGAGCTGTTGCTGATGCGAGCCATGTACCCGCATCGTGCCGCGAATGCGGTCATCCTCGTCGTCGGCGTCTTCGCACTGGGTGCGTTCTGGCTGGCGATCCGGCAGCAGGCCGCGGTCGGCGACTTTCAATTCCTGAAGTCGATGATCCCGCACCACGCCGGCGCGGTCCTGATGTGCGGGGCACCGATCGAAGACGCCGCTATCCGCGAGTTATGCAAGTCCATCATAGCGTCCCAGCGCGAGGAGATCGCGCAGATGAAGGCGATGCTGGCGGCGCGGGCGCAATAGGCGAGTCGCTTGACGGCCTCACGGCGCACGGCAAGATGCTCTGCGAATCACTTAAGCGGCAGAAGCCGCAGGGGGACCGTCAGATGCGCTTTCGATCCATGCTTCGTGTGGGCGTCATTGCGTTGCTCGCGCTTTTTGCTTTCGCGACCGTTTCGCCGTCACAGGCGCAGACCGCGCAGGTACGGCTCGAATTCGTCAAGGCCGGCTGGTTCGTCGGCGGTTCGCTCGGCAGCGGCAGCATGAACTTTGGCGGCCGCACCTATCCGCTGCGGATCGGCGGCCTGTCGGCGGGCTTCACCTTCGGCGCGTCGAAGACGACGCTCGTCGGCACCGCGCGCAACATGCGCCAGGCGTCGGACATCACCGGCACCTATGTGGCGGCCGGCGCGGGCGCGACGGTCGCGGGCGGGGCGCGCGTGATCACGTTGACGAACGGCAAGGGCGTCACGCTTGTGCTGCAGGGCGCCTCGGTCGGCCTTTCCTTCGACCTCGACCTCAGCGGCATGGAGATCATGTTCTGATCGCCTGACTTTCTCCTTCGGCGCCGCCGGAGCGATCCGGCGGCGCTTTGATTCCCGCGCCGTGCGCGGCACCT
>JAICQA010000473.1 GCA_025929595.1 Xanthobacteraceae bacterium | reverse complement strand
GCACGCATCGTGAACGTCTCTTCCATCGGACAGGAAGCGATCGACTTCGACGATGTGATGCTTGAGCGCGACTATGACGGCGGCCGCGCCTACCGGCAAAGCAAGCTGGCGCAGGTTCTCCTCACCATCGATCTCGCGCAGGAGCTTGCAGGCACGAACGTCACGGTGAACAGCCTGCATCCTTCGACTTTCATGAATACGACCATGGTCCGCCAGATGGGTCGCGAACCGATGAGCACGGTGGATCAGGGCGCCGATGCCGTGATGGACCTGATCTCGTCGGACACGCTTGCGAAGGAAAGCGGGCTCTTTTTCAACGTGCAGCAGGAAACCCGTGCCGATCCGCAGGCCTATGACGCGGAAGCGCGAAAGAAGCTGCGCGCGCTCAGCAAGCAATTGACAGGACTCGCGTAGTCGGGAGAACAAATCATGCCGCAACTGACCGGCTTTGGATCGCTGAAGACGCTTGCGGAAGAGCGCGTCACCGACAAGATCACCCGCCGCCTGGTAGCGGGCGAGAAACTCATGATCGTCTGGTGGGATATGAAGGCGGGCGCGCACGCAGCCGCCCACAAGCATCCGCACGAGCAGGTGTTCTGGATGTTGTCGGGCAAGATGGACTTTCGCCTCGGCGACGACATGCGTTCCTGTGTCGCCGGCGACATCGCGGTCATTCCGGGCGGCGTCGAGCACGAAGCCTGGTTTCCCGAGGACACGCAGGTGATCGACGTGTTTTCCCCGCCGCGCGAGGATTTCCTCACGGGCGAGACGCCGGCCTATATGACGAAGGATTAGAGCGGCCGCGCGAGCGCCTTCTTCAGCGCCAGAAAATCACGCCAAGAGTGCCGCTTCTCGAGCGGCGAACGCAACAGATACGCCGGATGGAATGTCACCAGCGCCTTGATCGTGCGCGTGCCGGTGTCGAAATCATACCAGCGTCCGCGCACGCTGCGGATTCCGTCCTTGATGCCAAGGAGCGTCTGCATCGATGGCTTGCCGAGGCAGACGAGGATATCCGGGTTCACAAGTTCGATCTGGCGCCTGATGAAGGGCAGGCAGATTGCCGACTCCTGCGGCGTCGGCGTGCGGTTGCCCGGTGGTCGCCACGGCACGATATTGGCGATATAGACCTGTGTGCGGTCGAGACCGACCGCGGCGAGCATCCGGTCGAGCAATTTCCCCGATCGTCCGACAAAGGGCAGGCCTTCGCGGTCTTCCTCCGCACCCGGCGCCTCGCCGACCAACATCACCCGCGCTTCCGGATTGCCGTCGGCGAAGACCAAGTTCATTGCCGTGGTCTTCAGCGCGCAGCCATCGAAGCGGGCGAGCTCCGCGCGCAACGCGTCGAGCGTCGCTGCCGATTTTGCCGCTTCCCGCGCCGACGTGACGGCGGCCTCGGCGCCGGGCAAAACGGGCGGGGACGCGGGAGGAGCAATCGGCGCAGGCGTGAAGACAGGCGGTGCTGCACGCGATGCCTCGTCAAAACCGCGCGCGGGTGACGTCGCGGCCACAGGCGCCTTCGGCTGTTCCGCAAAGCGATCCGGCGCGGTCTCGTCGAGCGCAACGTCCACGCCCGCCTCGAACTGGAAGGCGAGGGCGTCGAT
>JAICQA010000234.1 GCA_025929595.1 Xanthobacteraceae bacterium | reverse complement strand
CAATGCCGACTTCGACGGTGACCAGATGGCCGTGCACGTGCCGCTGTCGCTCGAAGCGCAGCTTGAATCGCGCGTCCTGATGATGAGCACGAACAACATCCTGCATCCGGCAAACGGCTCGCCGATCATCGTGCCGTCGCAGGATATCGTGCTCGGCCTCTATTACCTGTCGCTGGTCCGCGAAAAAGAACCGGGCGAGGGGAAGATGTTCGCCAATATCGGCGAGATCGAGCACGCTCTCGCGGCGGGTGCGGTCACGCTGCATACCAAGATCAAGGGTCGCTACATCGGCGTCGACGAGAACGGCGATCCCGTCTCGAAGATCTATGACACGACGCCCGGCCGCTTGCTGCTCGGCGAAGTGTTGCCGAAGAGCGCCAAGATTCCCTTCGACCTCATCAATAAGCTGATGACCAAGAAGGAAATCTCCAACATGATCGATGCCGTCTATCGGCACTGCGGTCAGAAGGAGACGGTGATCTTCTGCGACCGCATCATGGCGCTCGGCTTCTATCACGCCTTCAGGGCGGGCATTTCGTTCGGCAAGGACGACATGGTCGTGCCGACGAAGAAGTGGGAACTGGTCGAGCAGACCCGCACGCTCGCCAAGGAATACGAGCAGCAATACAACGACGGCCTCATCACGCAGGGCGAGAAGTACAACAAGGTCGTCGACGCCTGGGGCAAGTGCACCGACAGGATCGCCGAAGAGATGATGCGTGAAATCTCAGCGGTGCGGAAAGACGAGAAGACCGGCCGCGACAAGCCGATGAACTCGATCTACATGATGTCGCACTCCGGTGCGCGCGGTTCGCCCGCGCAGATGAAGCAGCTTGCCGGCATGCGCGGCCCGATGGCGAAGCCGTCGGGTGAGATCATCGAGAGCCCGATCATTTCCAACTTCAAGGAAGGGCTCACGGTGCTCGAGTACTTCAACTCGACGCACGGCGCGCGCAAGGGTCTCGCGGACACGGCGCTCAAGACGGCGAACTCGGGCTATCTGACCCGCCGTCTTGTGGACGTGGCGCAGGACTGCATCATCACCGAAGACGATTGCGGTACGAAGGCGGGCATTCGCATGCGTGCGATCGTCGACGCGGGCACGGTCGTCGCTTCGCTGGCGAGCCGCATTCTCGGCCGTACGGTCGCGGAAGACATTGCCGATCCGAAGAGCGGCAAGGTCGTGGCCAAGAGCGGCATACTGCTCGAGGAACCTGAGGTCGATCAGATCGCGACGGCGGGCGTGCAGGAAGTGCGCATCCGTTCGGTCCTGACCTGCGAAACGGTGAACGGCGTTTGCCGCAAGTGCTACGGGCGCGATCTTGCCCGCGGCACGCGCGTCAATCTCGGCGAGGCGGTCGGCGTCATCGCGGCGCAGTCGATCGGCGAGCCGGGCACGCAGCTCACCATGCGCACCTTCCACATCGGCGGCGCGGCGCAGTTCGCCGAGCAGTCCTTCATCGAGTCGAACTTCGAAGGCACGGTGAAGATCAAGAACCGCGAGGTGGTCAAGAACTCCGAAGGCGGGCTCATGGTCATGGCCCGCAACCTGTCGGTGACCGTCCTCGACCAGGACGGCACCGAGCGCGCGGTGCATCGCGTCCCATACGGCGCCCGCCTCAAGGTAGACGACGGCGATACGCTCAAGCGCGGCCAGCGCATGGCGGAGTGGGATCCGTACACCCGTCCGATCCTCACCGAGGTGGACGGCACGGTGAACTATCTCGACCTGATCGACGGCCAGTCGCTCAGCGAGTCGATCGACGAGGCGACGGGCATTGCCAAGCGCCAGGTCATCGACTGGCGCACGGCGGGTTCGCGCAGCGCGCCCGACCTGCATCCCGCGATCTCGGTCACCGGTTCCGACGGCAAGCTCGCCAAGCTGACGCGCATTCGCCGCGGCGGCGAGGCTCGCTACACGCTGCCGGTCGACGCGATCCTGCAAGTCGATCCGGGTGCCAAGGTGTCGGCGGGCGACGTGCTTGCACGTGTCCCGACCGAAGCCGCCAAGACGCGCGACATCACCGGCGGTCTGCCGCGGGTGGCGGAGCTTTTCGAGGCACGGCGTCCGAAGGAAGCGGCGATCATTGCCGAGATCAGCGGCACCATCCGCTTCGGCAAGGACTACAAGAACAAGTACCGCATCTCGATCGAGCCGAACGATCCGAAGCAGGAGCCCGTCGAGTACCTCATCCCGAAGGGCCGCCATGTCTACGTGCAGGACGGCGACCTGATCGAGAAGGGCGACTACATCGTCGACGGCAATCCGGCGCCGCACGACATCCTGGCCATCAAGGGCATCGAGGAGCTTGCTGCTTACCTCGTGAACGAAATCCAGGAGGTCTATCGGCTGCAGGGCGTGACCATCAACGACAAGCACATCGAGGTCATCGTCCGTCAGATGCTGCAGAAGGTCGAAGTGACCGATGCGGGCGACACGGAGCTGATCCAGGGCGAGCAGCTCGACAAGATCGAGTTCGACCAGGTCAACGCCAAGGCCAAGGAAGAGGGCAAGAAGGAAGCGAAGGCCCACTCGGTGCTGCTCGGCATCACCAAGGCATCGCTGCAGACGCGCTCGTTCATCTCCGCGGCCTCGTTCCAGGAGACGACGCGCGTGCTCACCGAAGCCGCGGTGCAGGGCAAGATCGACACGCTCGACGGCCTGAAGGAGAACGTGATCGTTGGCCGGCTGATCCCGGCGGGCACGGGCTCCACCATGGGCAAGCTGCGCAGCGTCGCGACGCATCGCGACGAGCTGATCCTCGCCGAGCGCAAGAAGGAAGCGGAACAGGCGGCGCGGCCCACCGGCGAGGAAAAGCTGATCGAGGGGCCCGTGACTGCGGGCGAGTAATGCATCCCGCGACGAAACAAGGGGCCGCCTGCGGGCGGCCCTTTTTTCGTCTTGAAGTCACGAAACCGGGTGAGCTTCGGCCATGAATGCCACGCCGTTGAAAGCCGAAGTTGAGATCGCCATCGTCGGTGCGGGCGCGGCCGGCATCGCCGCGGGGCGTCGGCTCACCGAAGCGGGGGCGGATTTCGTCGTGCTTGAAGCGCGCTCGCGCATCGGTGGGCGCGCGTGGACGGTTGAGCGCGACGGGTTGCCGCTCGATCTCGGTTGCGGCTGGCTGCATTCGGCCGATCATAATTCGTGGACACAGATTGCCGAGGCGACCGGCTTCACGATCGATCGGACTCCCGCGCCGTGGACGTCGCCCAACAGCGATCTGACGATGGACCCGAGCGAGTTCGCCGAGTATCGCGCGGCCATCGCGGCGTTCTACGAACGCATCGGTGCGGCGAAGGAAGGGCGCGATCATCCGGCCGCCGATCTTTTGGAGCCGGGCGGGCGATGGAATGCGCTCATTGACGCGATCAGCACCTATGCGAATGGCGCCGAACTTGAATTCGTCTCCGTGCAGGACGTGGGCCGGTACGACGATGACGACGTGAACTGGCGCGTGCGGGAAGGCTATGGCTCGTTGATTGCCGGTTATGGATCGCCGTTGCCCGTTGCGCTTGAATGTGTCGTCAGCCGGATTAATCACTCAGGTGCGGTCCTGAAGATCGAAACGTCGAGCGGCGTTGTCTCCGCCAGGTGCGCGATCATCGCACTGCCGACGAATGTGATCGCGAATGGCTCGGTGCAGTTCACGCCCGGCCTGGTCGAAAAGGCCGAGGCCGCGGCCAGCCTGCCGCTCGGCCTTGCGGACAAGGTATGGTTCGCGCTTGAGCGCGCCGAAGAGCTTCCTGCCGAGACGCGGCTGTTCGGGCGGACCGACCGGACCGAAACGGGTGCCTATCATATAAGGCCGCTCGGCCGTGCGGTGATCGAGGCTTATTTCGGCGGGCGGCTGGCTCGCCGCCTGGAGGAAGAAGGCGAGGGGGCGTCCGCCGCTTTTGCCATCGAGGAACTTACCGCCCAGCTTGGAAGCGGCTTTCGGCGGCGCCTGAAGCCGCTGGCATCGACGGCGTGGGCGAAAGACGTATTCGCGCGTGGGTCTTATTCCCACGCCCTGCCGGGCAGGGCTGGGGCGCGGGCGGTTCTGGCCCAGCCGGTTGAGGAAAGGCTGTTTTTCGCGGGCGAAGCCTGTTCGGCGAGTAGTTTCTCGACCGCCCGGGGGGCCTATGAAACGGGGGTCGCAGCAGCCGAAGCGGCCCTGCGCGTTACGCGGCGGCCGGGGTAGCCGCTTGGAACGGCAACCCGCGGGAATTGACGATTCCGCCCGCCGATTGGAGTGTTTCAGGGCCTTTCCGCTTGACGGGACGCGACTCGGGCGGTTAGAACCCGGCCCAATATATGCGGCAGGCCGGTCGGGGCTGCCGGTCGGTAGCGTCAAGCATCGACCAAGGGCCCCGAAACGCTGCCTCTGACAGCCAAGTGTCAGATCGAGTGTGCGACCCGTGCGCGTCCTGCGCCATGGGTCTCTGTGCACCAAATGAACGTCACTCCGCATTCGTGCGGATGGCGGTCATTTCGTTTGCAGAGAACGTGCGCGCGGTCCGTCGCGACGAACCAAGGATCGGGAAGGCGAATGCCGACGATTAACCAGTTGATCCGCAAGCCGCGCCTCGCGCCCAAATACCGCGACAAGGCTCCGGCTTTGCAGAAGTCGCCGCAGAAGCGCGGTGTCTGCACGCGCGTCTATACGACGACTCCGAAGAAGCCGAACTCGGCGCTACGCAAGGTCGCGAAGGTGCGCCTGACCAACGGCTTCGAAGTGATCGGCTACAT
>JAICQA010000120.1 GCA_025929595.1 Xanthobacteraceae bacterium | reverse complement strand
GCCCTGGCTGCGGCGGTCGTGAATACCCGGAAAATCTTTGCGGCTCTTGTGTGTGTGGGGCACGTTGACGAGTGCTTCCGACCGCTCTCGTATTCGCTCGTCGAAGACCGACGGCGGTCGTCGGCACCTTGTATGATTCCTCTGTCATTTTCAGTCCTTTTGGGCGAAAAGACCGGCTCGAACTGGATTGCGGTCAGTTCCAGACGGGGATTGGATTGCCAGCATTCATCAAGAGTCCGAAGAATTTTTTCTCCGGCTTGATGTTTCTCGCCGTTGCGTCGCTCTTTGCGATCGGTCTTCAGGAACTTTCGATCGGCTCCGCGCTCCGGATGGGACCGGGCTATTTTCCTCTCGTGCTGATCTTGCTGATCGCCGCGCTCGGGCTGGTCTTGCTGGTCAATGGCGTCCGCGTAGCGGGCGAGCCGTTCGGCGCCATTCCATGGCGCAGCATCGCGCTCATCACACTGCCGACGATTTTCTTCGGCGCGACGCTGAAGGGCCTGGGTCTGGTTCCCTCCTTGTCGATTACGTTGTTGGCCACGACCTTGGCGACCCGCAAATGGGACCTGAAAACCTCGATCGCCGTGACGGTCTGCCTCGTCCTGTTCAGTTGGCTGATTTTTGTGCGCGGTCTCGGCCTGCCGCTCGCGCTGCTGGGTCCGTGGGTCGGAGGCTATTGAGGCGCGATGGAGTTTTTCTCGGACCTCTCCGCCAATCTCGGCCTCGGCTTCGGCCACGCATTCACCGGCGCCAACCTGTTTTACTGCTTTGTCGGCGTGGTGCTCGGCACCGCGATCGGCGTGCTGCCGGGACTGGGACCGGTGGCGACGATTGCCATGCTGCTGCCGATCACCTTCGGCCTGCCGCCGATTTCGTCGCTGATCATGCTGGCGGGGATTTATTACGGCGCGCAATACGGCGGCTCGACCACCGCGATCCTGATCAATCTCCCCGGTGAAGCGAGCGCGGTGGTCACCGCCATCGATGGCTACCAGCTGGCAAGGCAGGGCCAGGCGGGGCAGGCGCTCTTCACCGCCGCCGTCGGATCGTTCTTCGCGGGCACGGTCGCGACCTTCCTGATCGCGGGGTTCGCGCCGCCGCTGGCCAGCGTGGCGCTGAAATTCGGGCCGGCCGAATATTTCGCGCTGATGGTGCTCGGACTCGCCGCATCCATTGCGCTCGCGCATGGCTCGCTGCTCAAGGCGATCGGCATGGTGCTGGTCGGATTGCTGCTCGGCACCATCGGCCAGGATCTTTATACCGGCGCCGCGCGCTTCACCTTCGGCTACATCGTGCTGACCGACGGACTGAATTTTGTCGCGCTCGCCATGGGCGTGTTCGGGCTCGCCGAGGTCATTCGCAACGTCGAGGACGAGCAGCGCCGGGAGGTGGTCGTTGCCCGCGTGCGCAACATGCTGCCGTCGAAGGACGTTCTGCGGTCGATTGTCGGGCCGATCCTGCGGGGAACGGCATTCGGTTCCTTTGTCGGCATTCTGCCGGGCGGCGGCGCCATGCTGGCGTCGTTCGGCGCTTACTCGTTCGAAAAACGTATCTCCAGGAACAGCGCGAAGTTCGGCAAGGGTGCGATCGAGGGCGTCGCGGCGCCCGAAGCCGCGAACAATGCGGGCGCGCAGACATCCTTCATCCCGATGCTCACGCTCGGCATACCGTCGAACCCGGTCATGGCGCTCATGATCGGCGCCATGATCATTCAGGGCATTATTCCGGGGCCGAATGTCATCACCGAAAAAGCCGACCTCTTCTGGGCGATCGTCGCATCCATGTGGATCGGCAATTTCATGCTGCTGATGCTGAATCTGCCGCTCATCGGCGTCTGGGTGAAGTTGCTGTCCGTTCCCTATCGCATGCTGTTCCCCGCGATCATGGCGATGTGCTGCATCGGCGTGTACAGCATCAACAACAACCCGGTCGACGTGTATGTCATGGCCCTGTTCGGGGTGATCGGCTACGTGCTGGTCCGGTTGGATTGCGAACCGGCGCCGCTGTTGCTCGGCTTTGTCATCGGTCAATTGCTCGAGGAGCACCTTCGCCGGGCAATGATGCTTTCACGCGGCGACCCGACGATTTTTTTTCAGCGGCCGATCAGCGCCCTGCTGCTCGTCCTCGCCATCGGGTCGCTGCTGATCGTGCTGCTGCCGTCGGTGAGCAAAAAGCGTGAGGAAGTCTTCCGCGAAGAGAGCAAGTAGACGAAGGGCGGGCGCCGGCGGCTTGCCGAGTTATGGACGCTCGCTGAACGGCTTCTTGTAAAGCTCCTCGAACTCGGCCTCGTCCCAGACCCCGATCAATACGCCGGCCGGCTGGCGCGCCGACATGCGCTCGATCTCCTCCGGCGACCTGGTGATGCGGTTGTGGTGCTTGCGCGACCAGACGCCGATCGCCTCGTAAAGGCGCGTGCGCACGTCTTCAAAGCGCGGATCGGCACCGAGATCGGTCAATTCCTGCGGATCGCTTTCAAGGTCGAACAGCACCGGCCGGAAACCTTCGCAATGGATGTATTTCCAGCGCCCGTCAAAGGCCATGATCAGCCGCGCGTCCGGCTCTTCGATGCCGAGTTCGACGCGTGCGAAGCGTGTGCCGTAGTCGTATTCGGAGATCGCGTATTGCCGCCACCTGGCAGGCTTGCCGTCACCGTGCAGCAGCGGGCTCAAGGTGCGGCCTTCGATGATGTGAGGTTTCGCAGGCGCGCCGAAATATTCGAGGAACGTCGCGGCGAGATCGATGCCCTCGACAAGATGGCTCGACGCGCTGCCCCTTGTGCCGTCCGCCTCCTTGCGCGGGTCGTAGATGATGAGCGGCACGCGTACCGACGGCTCGTGGAAGAAATCCTTCTCGCCCATCCAGTGGTCGCCGAGATAGTCGCCGTGGTCGGAGCTGAACACGATCATCGTGTTCTCGAACAGGCCGCGCTCTTCCATCCAGTTGAAGAGCCGCCCCATCTGGTCGTCGATCTGCTTGATGAGACCCATATAGGCCGGGATCACCCGCGCGCGCACTTCGTCGCGCGAGAAGGCGCGGCAGATGCGCGAGTTCTGATAGGCGCCGATCACGGGGTGCGGGTCGCGCCGCTCGGCTTCCGAGCGCACCGGCGGCAGCACCTGGTTCGCGCCATACATGTTGTGATAGGGCGCCGGCACGATATAGGGCCAGTGCGGCTTGATGTAGGAGAGGTGACAGAGCCACGGCTGGTCGCCCGCTTCCGTCATGAAATCGATCGCGCGCGATGTCATGTAGGGCGTCTCGGAATATTCTTCCGGAATGCGCGCGGGCAGGTTGTTGTATTTCATCAGCCAGCCGGAGAGGAGTTCGCCGTCGTCGCCTTCGGCCGAGTTCGCCCATTCCTCCCACGGGTTTCGTCCTTCGAACCCGTTCTTGCGCAGGTAGTCGTCGTAGTCGGGATCGGGATCGTACGGCCCGTACGGATGCAGTCCGTCATCGCGCTCATAGGGCTCGAAGCCGCACTCGGCGATCGTCACCCCGATGGGCGAGTCCGGCTTGATGCCGAGCCACTCCATGCCCTTGAGATCCGGGGTCATGTGTGTCTTGCCGACGAGCGCCGGCCGAACGCCAAGCGGGCGCAAGTGATCGCCGAGCGTCGGCTCGCCAACGCGCAACGGATAGCCGTTCCAGGTCGAACCGTGCGACCGGACATAGCGGCCGGTGTAATAGCTCATGCGCGACGCGCCGCAGATCGGCGACTGCACATAAGCGCGATCGAAGCGAACGCCGCGTGCGGCGAGGCCGTCGATGTGGGGTGTTTCGAGTGTCGGATGGCCGTAGCAGGAGAGATAATCCCAGCGCAGCTGGTCGGCCATAATCCAGAGGACGTTGTGTGCGGTGCGATCTTTCATGATGTGCGTCCCCTATGCCCGGTTGGCGGGCCAGCCTAGCCCGAGCCCCCGCCGCGATGCGGCACTGACTTCCTTTCCGTGCCGCAGAGCGGCACATTTTGCAAAAGGCGGTTGCGCGTACCGGCCCATCGAGGGGAGGCTTGCGCTTCGCGCAGCAAATTGACGCAACAATGCGGGAGGAAACGCCATGCGCCGCCACTTTCTGCTCAGTCTTGCCGCCGCCGCGCTGGTCGCGGCGAACGCCGCCCCGGCATGGGCGCAACTCGAACAGCCGATCAAGATTGTATTTCCGTACTCGGCCGGCGGGATCGGCGACGCTCTTGCCCGGCTGCTGGGAGAGAACTTGCGTGCCGGCCTCAACGGCCAGTCGGTGGTGGTCGAAAACGTGACCGGCGCCGCCGGACGTACCGGCGTTCGGACGGTGATCAACGCCGCACCCGACGGAAAGACCATATTGCTTTCACCGATCGCGGCGGTCGCCGTCCATAATCACGTGTACAAAAATCTCGGCTATGACCCGCTCACCGACCTCGCGCCGATTTCACAGGTGGCCGAGTTCGAGTTCGGCATCGCGGTCGGACCCAACGTGCCGGCGAAAACCCTGGACGAGCTGGTCAAGTGGGCCAAGGCCAATCCCGACAAGGCGAGCTATGGCAGCCCCGGCGCCGGCGCACTGCCGCATTTCTTCGGCGTGCTGTTCGGCAAGGCGGCGGGAATCGACCTTGTGCATATCGGCTACAAGGGATCGGCGTCGGCGCTCACAGATCTCGTCGGCGGCCAGATTCCGATCGTCGTCACGACCACGAGCGATCTGCTGGCGCAACACAAAGCCGGCAAGATCCGCATTCTTGCGACGTCGGATTCCAAGCGCTCGCCGCTAGTGCCCGAAGTCCCCACCTTCAAGGAGTCGGGCTACGACATTGTCGGCACGTCCTGGTACGCCGTATTTGCACCAGCCAAGACTCCCGCAGACATCCGCGAGAAGTATTCCAAGATTCTCGCGGCGGCCGTGAAGCGGCCGGAGATCAAGGAAAAGTTCCTGACGATGGGCCTCTACGCCACGGGCACCACGCCGGAGGAGCTGGGCAAGATCCAGAAGCAGGACTCCGCGCACTGGGCGCCGGCGGTGAAAGCGTCGGGCTTCTCGCCCAACCAGTAAGAGGCCCACGGACAAACGGGGACAAGTCAAAGCGCCTGCCGCCAGTCGGCGGCGGGCGCTTCGCCGCAACGAAGAAGGCGAACGGCTGCATGTCGATTTCGATCAAGAGCCCGAAGGATTTCTGGTGCGGGCTGCTGCTGATCGCGATTGCCGCGATCTTTGTGCTTGGCATGATTGACCTGCCGATCGGCAGCGCCTTCCGCATGGGGCCGGGCTATTTTCCGCTGCTGTTGACCATCCTGCTTGCCCTGTTGGGACTTGCGATCCTGTCCAACGGGCTGCGCGTCGAAGGGCCGGAAGTGGGCGCCATTCCGCTGCGCGCGTTGCTGCTCATCGCGATTCCGATCGTCTTCTTCGGGGCGACGCTGCGCGGTCTGGGATTGGTCACATCGCTTGCGCTTACCGTACTCGCCACCACCTTCGCCGCGCGCGAATGGAAGCCCGTGACCGCATTTTTAACGACGCTGGCGCTGCTTGTCGGCTGCATCGCGATCTTTGTCTTCGGTCTCGGACTGCCCTTGTCGCTGTTCGGCCCCTGGGTCGGCGGCTTTTGAGCGCGCCATGGAAACGCTCGCGCATCTTGCCGTCGGCTTTGAGCACGCGCTGACACTTCAGAATCTCGGCTTCTGCTTCATTGGCGTGCTGGTCGGCACCATGGTCGGCGTGCTGCCCGGCCTCGGTCCTGTGCCGACCATTGCGATGCTCCTGCCGGTGACGTTCGGCGTGCCGCCGACTTCGGCGCTGATCATGCTGGCCGGCATCTATTACGGCGCGCAGTATGGCGGCTCGACCACCGCGATCCTGCTCAACCTGCCGGGCGAAGCCAGTTCGGTCGTGACCGCGATCGACGGGCACCAATTGGCGCGTCAGGGCAAAGCGGGCTTGGCGCTCTTCACCGCCGCCATCGGCTCGTTCTTTGCCGGCACGATGGCGACCTTTCTGATTGCGGCCTTCGCCCCGGCGCTCGCGGAATTTGCGCTTCGTTTCGGCCCCGCCGAGTATTTCTCGCTCATGGTCCTCGGCCTTGCGGCCTCGGTCGCCCTCGCGCATGGCTCGGTGCTGAAGGCGATCGCCATGGTCGTGCTTGGCCTGCTCCTCGGTACCGTCGGCCAGGACATCTACACCGGCACGCCTCGTTTCAATTTCGGCCTCGAACAGCTCGTCGACGGCTTCAACTTCGTCGCCATCGCCATGGGCGTGTTCGGCATCGGCGAAGTCGTGCGCAATCTGGAGAACGAGCGCACACGCAGCGCGGTCGCTTCCCGGGTGCGCGATCTCATCCCGTCCCGCGACGAGGTGAAGGCCATTGTCGCGCCGATCCTGCGCGGCACGGCGCTTGGCTCCATGCTCGGCATATTGCCGGGCGGCGGCGCCATCCTCGGCTCTTTTGCCGCCTACTCGGTGGAGCGGCGCATCGCGAAAGATCCGCAGCGCTTCGGCAAGGGCGCCATCGAAGGCGTGGCCGCGCCGGAATCCGCCAACAATGCCGGCGCGCAGACGTCGTTTATCCCCATGCTGACGCTCGGCATTCCGTCCAACGCCGTCATGGCCCTGATGGTCGGTGCGCTCCTGATCAACGGGATCGTCCCCGGTCCCAATCTGATGACGGAACGGCCGGAGCTGTTCTGGGGCGTGATCGCGTCGATGTGGATCGGCAATCTGATGCTCGTGATCCTGAACTTGCCGCTGATATCGATCTGGGTGAAGTTCATGGCGATCCCCTATCGCGTGCTCTACCCCGGTGTCGTCGCCGTGTGTTGCATCGGGGTATTCAGTCTCGGCAGCAGTTCGTTCGACGTCTATGTCATGGCCGCCTTCGGCGTGCTGGGCTACGTGCTCGTCAAGCTCGATTGCGAGCCGGCGCCGTTCTTGCTCGGCTTCGTGATCGGGCGTCTGCTTGAAGAGCATCTGCGCCGCGCCATGCTTCTTTCGCGCGGGGACCCTTCGGTGTTCGTCGATATCTATGACCACCCGATCAGCGCGGTACTGATCGTCGTTTCAGCGGCAGCGCTCATCCTGGTTTGCTGGCCCGCGATCGGCAAAAGACGCGAGGAAGCCTTTCGCGAGTGATGCGGATTATCCGTGCAGCACCGCGCCAGGCACGCGCCGTCCCCGGCTGCGGCTCGCTTCCCTGGAGCGCGGACTCATGCGGTCGAGGTCCGAACTGATGCAGTCCGCCGAGTCCATCAGCCCCTTCAGATGAATTTCCGCGAAGCGCGCCGGGCTGAGAAAGTCGCGCGGCCACAGGATCACCAGCGCGCCGACGGCCGCTCCCTGATGCATCACGGGCCTCGCAATGGCGCGCAGCTTGTTCCCCTTCGATGTCTCGCCGGGATAGCTGTCGATCCGAAACGCGTAGCCAAGAGATCGGATGTGCCGGAGGGTAGCAAGGAGGTCGCCCCTGCAGAGGCCGAGCCGCGCCAGATTCCACACCGGGTCCTGGTCCGTCTCGTCCACGAGCGCGAGCACCGCCTCGTCCAGCCAGGTCGAAAGCACCGCGAGGCCGCCGGCCGATGCGAAGGGCGAGACTTCAAGGTCGATTTCGCGCTCGTATTGAAAGAACGGGCTGAGCGGCCGGGTCGATTCAATCACGCGGCTGTGGTTGTGCTCGAAGATGTGCAGGTCGCATGACCAGCCGACGCGCCGCGTCAGCTCGATCATGTGTGGCACGGCGCAATCGACGAGCCATCCGTCGCGCGGCGCAGTTTCGCCCTGCATCGGCAATGAGATGTTGGCACGGTAGCGCTGATCGTTGACGCTGCGGCGTACGATCTTTCGCTTGATCAGCGTCCCGAGCAGGCGGCGGATGGTCGACTTGGCCAGCCCGGTACGGACATGCAGATCGCGCAGCGTGCTGGCGCCGTGCACCGAGAGGCTGTTCAGAATATCCAGCCCACGGTCAAGCGAACGGTTTTCGGCCAGTCGTCCCATGTCGGTCATCGTGCCGCAGAG
>JAICQA010000026.1 GCA_025929595.1 Xanthobacteraceae bacterium | reverse complement strand
TGACGAAAGCCCTGAAACAATTATTTCGTCCGCACGTTGGCCTCACGGCGGCATGGGTGCATTGTGGTTCCATTCATTGACATGCCTGTCAACGAATGCCTAGGTTTATCAATCACCTGCGTAAACGGAGAGAGCCATGGACGCCCCCGGCAATCAGACTTCCAGCGAGTCCGTCGCGGGCGCCGTGACGCCGGAGCGCGCCGCGTATTACGCCAGGATCGGCAAGGAAAATCTGGCGCCGCTCTGGGAGGTGCTCAAGGGACTCGTGCCGCCGGAGCCGCGCACGCCCTGCGTCCCCGCCCATTGGCGCTTTAACGATGTTCGAAAAATGCTGCTCGAGGCGGGCCAGCTCATTACCGCCAAGGAGGCCGAGCGGCGCGTGCTGGTTTTCGAAAACCCTGCGCTGCGCGGCAAGTCGCGTCTGACGCAATCGCTCTATGCCGGTCTGCAATTGATCCTGCCGGGTGAAGTCGCGCCCGCGCATCGCCACACCGCGTCGGCGATCCGTTTTGTGCTGGACGGGGAAGGTGCCTACACGGCGGTGGAAGGCGAGAAGACGATCATGCGCCGCGGCGACTTCGTCATGACTCCGAACTGGGCGCCGCACGATCATGGCAATCCGTCGAAGGAGCCGATGATCTGGCTCGACGTGCTCGACCTGCCGACGGTCAATTTCTTCGACGCGGCGTTCTCGGAGCATTTCGATCAGGAGAGCCAGTCGAACACAAAGGAAGACGGCGACTCTTACGCGCGCTACGGCTCGGGCGTGCTGCCGGAAGACGCGCCGATGGACATGATCCGCAGCCCGATTATCAATTACCCGTACGCGAAGGTGCGGCCGGTGATCGAGCGCATGGCGAAGTCGGACGACATCGATCCGCATCACGGCGCGCGCGTGCGCTACGTCAATCCGATCAACGGCGGCTGGGCGACGCCGACCATGGGCGCGCAGATCGCACTCTTGCCGAAAGGCTTCAAGGGCAAGGACTATCGCGCGACCGACGGCACGATCTTCGTGTGCGTGGAAGGCGAGGGCTCGACCAAGATCGGCGACGAGACCTTTACCTGGGCACCGGGCGACGTGTTCGTCGCACCGTCCTGGAAGACCTACGCGCACAGCGCAAAGAACGAGAGCGTATTGTTCTCGATTTCCGACCGGCCGGCACAGGAATCGCTCGGCATCTGGCGCGAGCAGAAGGCGGCGTAACTGTCAGGCGCTCGCCGCGCGGCGGTCGTCGAACTGCGTTTCGTAAAGCTGGTGATAGCGGCCGCGGCGGGCGAGCAATTCCTGATGCGTTCCGGACTCCACGATCCGGCCGTTGTCGACGACGCAAATCTGATCCGCCGAGATAATCGTCTGCAATCGATGCGCGATCACGAGCGTCGTGCGCGAGGAGCGGAGCGCGTCGAGCGCACGCTGGACTTCTCGCTCGGACTCGCTGTCGAGGGCGGCGGTCGGCTCGTCGAGCAGCAGGATCGGCGCATTCTTGAGGAAGGCGCGGGCGATGGCGATGCGCGCCCGCTGGCCGCCGGAAACCTGCACGCCGTGCTCGCCGACCGGCGAGTCGTAGCCCTGCGGGAAAGCCGTGATGAAGTCGTGTGCGAAGGCGGCACGCGCGGCGGAAAAAATCTCCGCTTCTGTCGCACCCTGCTTGCCCATCGCGATGTTATCGCGGATCGTGCCGGAGAAGAGATAGACGTCCTGGCTGACATAACCGATGGCGTTGCGCAGCGAACGGCGCGAGACCTGCGAGACGTCCTGGTCGTCGATCAGGATCTTGCCGGCCTGCGGGTCCCAGAAACGGATCGCGAGATTCATGATCGTCGACTTGCCGGAGCCTGACGAGCCGACGAGCGCCAGCGTCTGTCCCGGGTTGGCGGCGAAGGAAATGCCGCGCAGCACCGGCTCGGTCGGCCGATAGCGGAAGGCGACGTCCTTGAACTCGATCTTGCCGCTCGCCACGTTGAGCGCGGGCCTCGACGCGTCGTCCTGCTCCACCGGCATGCTGTCGAGCAGGTCGAACATGAAGCGGGCCTGGGTGAGACTGGCGGAAAGGTCGATATGCAGGCGGGCGAGGCGCTTGGCGGGCTCATACGCCAGCAGCAGCGCGGTCACCACCGAGAAGAACTCGCCCGGCATCTGGCCGGCGGCAAGCACGCCGTGTCCCGCATAAATGACGAAGCCGGCAATCGCAAAACCGCCAAGTGTTTCCATGAGCGGGCTTGAGCGCGCCTTGAGGCTCGCGATCTTGTTCATCACGCGCTCGACGTCGGTGACAGTCCTGTTCATCCGCGCGCGCATATCGTCTTCGAGGTTGTAGGACTTGACGATGCGGACGCCCTGTACGGTTTCCTGCAACGTCTTCATCAGTTCGCCGGTGCCGGTGAACTGGCGCGCAATGTTCTGCCGGGTGCGGCGCGACAGGATGCGCACCACGTAAACGGCGGGCGGCATCGTGACCATGCCGAACACCATCATGATGGGATCCTGCACCGCCATGACGATGACGAGGCCAACCAGCGTGACGAAGTCGCGGCCGACGCTCGTGATGATGAGGTCGAGCACCATGCGCGCACCGCCGGCGCCTGCGTTCATGCGGTTCAGGAATTCGGTCGAATGGCGCTCGGCGAAGAACGAAACGCCTTGCGCGAGCAGCGAGTCGTAAATTTTGCGCTGGTAATCGGCGATGATGCGATTGCCGATTTTCGCCAGCGTTACCATCTGGCCGTAGGTCGCCGCGCCTTTCAGCGCGAACAGGCCGGCCAGCGTCCCGCCAAGGATCCAGACCATCGCGTAATTGCCATCGACGAAGATGCGGTCGACGACATGCTTCATCATGTAGGCCGCGAGCGCGGTGGTCGCAGCGATGATCGCCATGAAGACGAATGAGAGGGCGTAACCCCATGCATGCTTGCGGCCGTCGGTGGCGAAGAGGCGCGGGATGATTTCGCGGGCGTCTTCGCCAAACAGTGCGGTCCAGCGCTTTTGTGACGAGGACTTGGACATCGGCGAGCTTGTCGGCTCCATGGGACGGAAAGGCCAGACTACCACGCGCCGGGCCGGATTAGCGGCGCCGATTCAGCGGTTTTCGCCCGGCAAGTCAAATTGCCCGCGGCTCCTCGCGGGACATCGGCTTAGGCCTTGCCCAGCAAGTTCGCCAGTTCCTGGCGAAAGGCGGGTGCCAAATCGTCGCGGTCGAGTGCATACGCGACATTGGCTGAAAGAAATCCAAGCTTGGAACCGCAATCGAACGTGCGCCCGTCGAATTCGAGTCCGAAGAAGGGTTGCTTGTGCGAGAGGCGGATCATCGCGTCGGTCAACTGGATTTCGCCGCCGGCCCCGCGCTCCTGCGACTCGAGCAGATCGAATATTTCCGGCTGCAGCACATAGCGGCCGGTGATGATGAGATTGGATGGCGCAGTGCCGCGCGGCGGCTTCTCCACCATCGACGTGATCTCGAACGCCTTGCCGTTCTTTTTGCCAACGCCGACGACGCCGTAGGAATGCGCAAGCTCCGGCGCGATCTGTTCGACGGCAATGACGTTGGATGCCTTGCCGGTCGCCTGATACGCCTCGATCATCTGGGCGAGGCAGCCCTTCTTCGCCTGCACCAGCACGTCGGGCAGGAGGAGTGCGAACGGCTCGCGGCCGACAAGCTCTCGCGCGCACCAAACCGCGTGGCCGAGACCAAGTGGCGACTGCTGTCGCGTGAAGCTTACCGCGCCCGCGTCGGGAAGATTGCGGTCGAGCAGTTCGAGGTCGGACTGCTTGTTGCGTTCGCGCAGCGTCACTTCCAGCTCGAATTGACGATCGAAATGATCCTCGATGACGCCCTTGTTGCGGCCGGTCACGAAGATGAAATGCTCGATGCCCGCCTCGCGCGCTTCGTCGACCACATACTGGATGAGCGGTCGGTCGACGACCGGCAGCATCTCTTTCGGCATCGCCTTGGTGGCGGGCAGGAAGCGCGTGCCGAGGCCTGCGACGGGGAAGACGGCCTTGCGGATTTTCTGCATCGGACTCACTCGCGAGCGGGCGATTTGCCTCTATGTCCGGTCCCGGGCCACTTGGCAATTCCCGCGCTTGACCGGATCGGCCGGTGCGGCATGGTGCCGTCCGGCGGGCAGATCTGAGAGGGCCCTACGGGCATGAAAGCACCGATCCTGATCTTCGGCGCGCGGGGGCAAGTGGGGCGCGAACTGATGGCGCTCGCAGCCGCGCGCAAGATCGCGGCGGTTGGGTTGTCGCGGAGCGAGGCGAGCATCGCCGACAATTACACGGTGCGTTCGGCCATCGACACGCAACGTCCGGCCGTGGTCGTCAACGCGGCGGGCTATACGGCGGTGGACCGGGCCGAGCGCGACGCGGAAGCGGCGACGGCCGCAAACGTCACCGGACCGGCAATTCTTGCGGCCGCTTGCGCCGACGCCGGTGTGCCGTTGATTCATCTCTCGAGCGCGTATGTCTTCGACGGGCTGAAGAAGACAGCCTATGTCGAAACCGACCGAGTCAATCCGCTTGGCGTACATGGACGCACCAAGGCGGAAGGCGAGGCGAAGATACGTGAGGCGACCAAGCGCCATGTGATCCTGCGCTCGTCGTGGATCTACGGCGTCTATGGCCGCAATTTCCTGCGCACGACGTTGCGGCTCGCCGGCGAACGCGACGAGCTCAAGATGGTGGCGGACCAATTCGGCTGTCCGACCGCGTCGGTCGATCTCGCCGAAGCGATCCTCGTTGTCGTGCGCAAGCTGGCGGACAAGCCGAATACTTCCGGTACATTTCATTTCGCGGGCAACGGCCGCACGACATGGCTGGGATTTGCCGAGGAGATCGTGCGGCGGCAGGTGCTCTTTACCGGCCGGACGCCCAAGGTGACGGCGATTTCGACCGCGGAGTATCCAAGCGCGGCGAAGCGGCCGGCGAACTGTGAACTCGACAGCTCGAAATTTGCGACCGCGTTCGGCTACAGGGCGCGGCCGTGGCAGGAGCGGGTGGCCGAAACGGTGGCGCAACTCAGCGCGCGGGCGCGGATCGCAGAGGCAAAGTCCGAAGCGAAATCGTCCGATACAACGCCGGTTGAAGAAAAGCCGGCAGAGCTCAAAGAGTCAGACGGAAAGCCGCCAGACTCCAAGACGGCGGAAACGGCTTCCTGATTTCCGTCAGGACTCGGTGCGCGGCCTGCCGATGCTCGAGTAACGGAAGCCCTTGGCCGCCATTTCCTCGGGCCGGTAAATATTCCTGAGATCGACGACGACGGGACTCTTCATCGATTGCTTGATGCGGCCAAGATCGAGTGCGCGATAGGCGTCCCACTCGGTGACGATGACGAGCGCGTCGGCGCCTTCCGCCGCTTCGTAAGCGTGTTCGCAAAACCGGACGCCGGGCAACAAAGGCTTTGCCTGTTTCATGCCTTGCGGGTCATGCGCATGCACGACGGCGCGGGCCTGTTGCAGTCCCGGGATCAGGGAAAGGCTGGGGGCGTCGCGCATGTCGTCGGTGTTGGGCTTGAAGGTAAGGCCAAGGACGGCGATCACCTTGCCTTCGACCGAGCCGTTGCAGGCATCGACGACGCGTTTCGCCAACGACTGCTTGCGCGCGTCGTTCACCGAAATGACGGTCTCGACAATGTTGATGGGCGCGTCGGCTTCCTGCGCGGTCCTGATCAGCGCCACCGTGTCTTTCGGAAAACACGAGCCGCCGAATCCTGGACCGGCGTGCAGAAATTTCGCGCCGATGCGATTGTCGAGGCCGATACCGCGCGCGACTTCCTGCACGTCGGCGCCGACCGCCTCGCACAGGTCGGCGATCTCGTTGATAAAGGTGATCTTGGTGGCGAGAAAGGCGTTGGCGGCGTATTTGATCAATTCAGCCGTGCGGCGGCCGGTGAAGAGGATCGGCGGCGCGTTGAGATAAAGCGGCCGATAGACTTCGCGCATGACGGCGCGTGCCCGCTCGTCCTCGGTGCCGATCACGATGCGGTCGGGCCGCTTGAAGTCGGTGATCGCCGCGCCTTCGCGCAGGAATTCTGGATTTGACACGACCGCGAATTTCGCCTGCGGCCGGGCCGCACGCACGATGCGCTCGATCTCGTCGCCGGTGCCGACAGGCACGGTCGACTTGGTGACAATCACGGCGCTGTCGCTTGCCGCCTCGGCGATTTCGCGCGCCGCGTCATGGACGAAGGTGAGGTCCGCGTGGCCGTCGCCGCGGCGCGCCGGCGTGCCGACCGCGACAAACACGACCTCGGCGTCCCGCACGGCGGGCGCCAGCTCGGTCACGAAGGAGAGGCGGCGCTCGCGCGCATTGCGCGCCACCAATTCATCGAGACCGGGTTCGAAGATCGGCATTTCGCCGGCACGCAGCGCAGCGACCTTCGATTTGTCCTTGTCGACGCAGACGACCTCATGGCCGAAGTCGGCGAAGCAGGCTCCTGAAACGAGCCCGACATAGCCGCTGCCGATCATCGCAATGCGCATTTGCGAATTCTCCCCGCGCCGGATTTCGCACGCCGGACAGGAACGGGCAAGCTCAAGCGGGGATGATCAGGCCGCCGCGGAGGGCTTGGCGGAAATCTTGCGCTCCCAGGCGAGCGCATGCCGGACGATCGTCGTGAGATCGTCATATTGCGGCTGCCAACCGAGCGTCTCACGGATGCGTTCGGCGCGCGCGACGATGGCGGCCGGATCGCCGGGACGGCGCGGGCCGACACGTACCGGGAAATCAACGCCGGAGATTCGCTTCACCGAGTCGACCACCTCGAACACGGAATAGCCGAGGCCATAGCCGCAGTTGAGCGTCAGGTTCGATCCGCCGCGTCGCAGGTGACGCAGGGCATCGACATGCGCGAGCGCGAGGTCGGTGACGTGAATATAGTCGCGCACGCAGGTGCCGTCGGGCGTCGGGTAGTCGTCGCCAAAGACGTCGAGGCGCGCGCGGCGGCCGAGCGCAGCTTCGCTCGCAACCTTGATGAGATGAGTCGAGAGCGGCGATGCCTGGCCCGAGCGCAGCATCGGGTCGGCGCCCGCCACGTTGAAGTAACGCAGCGTGACATAGCCGAGACCGTGCGCGGCGGATGTATCGCGCAGCATCCATTCGCTCATCAGCTTCGACGCGCCGTAAGGCGAGATCGGCATGGTGGGTGAATCCTCGCCCACCGGATTCTCGCGTGGCATGCCGTAAACGGCTGCGGTGGACGAGAACACGAGGCGCGGGACTCCGGCACTGACGGCGGCGGCGAGCAGCGAGCGTGTCTTCACCGTGTTGCCGAGGTAATAACCGAGCGGGTCGCTGACCGAGTCCGGCACGATCAGCTTGGCCGCGAAATGGATGATGTCCTGAATGTCGTGCTCGGCCGCGATGCGCTGGACCAGCGCAGAGTCGCCGACGTCGCCGACGACGAGGCGCGCGGATGGATGCACGGAGCTGTGGCGGCCGGTCGAGAGGTCATCAAGCACGACCACGCGCTCACCCGCGTCGACGAGTGCGAGCACCGTGTGGCTGCCGATATAACCTGCGCCGCCAGTGACCAGAACGGCCATTGAGAGGAACTCCGCGTCCCTCTCTCCTGTAGCGAAGCGCTCTTGAAATTCGGCTCCGGATTTGCGGCAAATCCGGCGGGTCGCGGTAACGCGCCGTTAGCCCTGTTTTTTCGACCGCTCGACGAGGCGTGTCGTGCTGCGGTCAGGCAACGTCTCGACGATCACCACTTCGCCGCCGGACGCCTCGACGATTTCGCGGCCGACGACCTGATCCTTCGTGTAGTCGCCGCCTTTGACGAGCACCTGCGGGCGCACGCGGCGGATGAGTTCCAGCGGCGTATCTTCATCGAAGATCACGACAAGGTCGACCGCTTCGAGCGCCGCGAGCAGTTGTGCGCGGGCACGTTCGTCCTGGATCGGGCGGCTGTCGCCCTTGAGACGCTTCGTCGAAGCGTCGCTGTTCAGGCCGACCACCAGCCGGTCGCAGGCGGCGCGCGCTTCGGCGAGCACCTTCAAATGACCGGGGTGGAGCAGGTCAAAGCAGCCGTTGGTGAAGCCGACGCGCAGGCCCGCGCGACGCCACTCATTCAGCCGCTCGTCGAGCAGTGCCGGATCGAGCGCGAGTTTCTCTTCGTAGGCGCGGAGGGCAGGCGGCAGCAGCATCGAGCGCAGTTCGGCAAAGCTCACCGACGCCGTGCCGCGCTTGCCGACGACAACGGCTGCGGCAGCGTTCGCTGCGCGCGTTGCAGCCTCGAGATCGGCGCCGAGCGCCAGCATGGCGGCCATGGTCGCCACGACCGTGTCGCCTGCGCCGGAGACATCGCGAACCTTTACGGGGAAGGCGGGCACGTGGACCGGCTCTTCGCCGCGCTCGACCAGCGTCATGCCGTCTTCGCTGCGGGTGACGAGCACGGCCTCAATGTCGGTGCGCTCGCAGAGTTCGGCCGCGCCTTCGGCGACTTCCTCCGCGCTCTTCACGTCGCGATTGAGCGCGCGCGAGAGTTCGCCGCGGTTGGGCGTGACCAGCGTGGCGAAGCGGTAGATGCGGTAGTCGTTGCCCTTCGGGTCGACGATGACCGGAATCTTGGCACGGCGCGCGGCGGCGATCAGATCTTCGATCACACGCGACGTCAGCACGCCCTTGCCGTAGTCGGACAGGATCAGCGCGCCGCAGGAGGAAAGCGCTTCAAGCGCGGCCGCGAGCAGTTCCTTCTCGCGTTCGGCATCGAGCGGCCGCGCGTCTTCCCAGTCGGCGCGCAGGAGATGGGTCGAATAATGTTCGGATACATAGCGTGTCTTCATCGTGGTCGGCCGTGACGGGTCGCCGACCAGACGAATGTCGAGAGCGCGCGAGGTCGCGAGCTTGTCGCGCAACGTGCGTGCTGCCTCGTCATTGCCGCTGACGCCGACCAGAATGCAGCGTGCGCCGAGGCCGGCGATGTTGAGCGCGACATTGCCCGCGCCGCCGGGAACGAGGTCTTCCCACTTTGCCGCGAGCACGACGGTCGGTGCCTCGGGAGAGACGCGCACGACGTCGCCATAGACATAGCGATCGAGCATCACGTCGCCGACGCACAGCACGGTCTGCCGCGTCAGATCGCCGAGGCGCCGTTCAAAATCGAACATCAAAAGTTTCCGGCGTCAGCGGTAGGGGTCGGGGCGGTCGAGAAAGCGGGTCACATAGTCCTCCACGGCCGCCTCAAGCGGCGTGAAGGGGGCATCGTAGCCCGCCGCGCGCAGCCGCTCCATCCTTGCCTGCGTTAAGTATTGATAGCGGCCGGAAAGCTCCGCCGGCATGTCGATATAGTGAATCTGCGGCTCGCGCTTCAGCGCCGTAAACAGCGCCAGGATCATGTCGCGGAAGCTGCGCGCCTCGCCGGTGCCGACATTATAGATGCCCGACACGCGCGGATGGTCGAGGAGCCAGAGCACGACGGCGGCGGCGTCGAGTACATAGATGAAGTCGCGCGACTGGCCGCCGTCAGGAACGTCGGCGCGGTCCGACTTGAACAGCCGGACCGGCCGGCCGGCTTTGGCGTCGGGGAAGACCTTGCAGAGGACGCTCCGCATGTCTTCCTTGTGATACTCGTTCGGCCCGAAGACGTTGAAGAATTTCAGCCCGGCCCATTGCGGCGGCATCGGCGCCTTGTTGCGCATGCGCTCGGCGACGGCGAGGTCGAAGCGCTGCTTGCTGCGGCCGTAGAGATTGAGCGGGCGCAGGCGCGCAAGTGCCTCGGGCGTGTCGTCATCGTTGAAGCCCTGGCTGCCGTCGCCATAGGTCGCGGCCGAGGACGCATAAACGAACGGCGTGCGCGTCGACGTGCACCAGTCGAGCAACTGCATGGGCAGCTCGAAATTCGCGGCCATCACCGCCTTTTCGTCGGTCGCGGTCGTCGAGGAAATGGCGCCCATATGGAGGATCGCTTCGAGCTTGCGGCCGTCGAGCCAGCGGAAAAGCTCGTCGGCCGAGACGATGCCCGAATAGCGCCGGTGCTTGAGATTGCGCTCCTTCTCGACCGAACCGAGGTGATCGTTAACGGCGATCTCGGTCACGCCGCGCTCGTTCAGGCTGGCGACCAGATTCGAGCCGATGAAGCCGGCGCCGCCGGTGACGAGGATCATGCTTGCCCCTTGGACGCGCGCTTCTAACCGCCGCTGAGGGCAGGCGCAACGCGGCAAATCTGGACACTTTTTCGAGCGGGTGCTACCCGCTCGTGCGCGAAGGAGACGGGGATGGACGCCAACGAAACGGCCTATGCGCGCGGCCATCTCTCAGATTCGCTCGCGGCCATGCAGGCTGTGTCTGCCGACGCCGAATTCCTCGCCGTGCTCGGACGTATCGCCGGTGAGATGGCGAAGGCGATCGGCGCGGGCCGGAAAATTCTCCTGTGCGGCAACGGCGGGAGCGCCGCCGACGCGCAGCACATCGCCGCCGAACTGCTGTCGCGCTTCGAGCAGGACCGCGCTCCATGGGCAGCGATCGCGCTCACGACCGACAGCTCGGTGCTGACCGCGATCGGCAACGACTATGGCTACGATCACGTGTTCGAGCGGCAGGTGCGGGGACTGGGCGCAAAGGGCGACGTTCTGATTGCGATCTCCACCTCGGGTCGTTCGCCGAACGTCGTCCGGGCACTCGATGCCGCGCGCGAGTGCGGCATGGTCACTGTTGGCTTCACAGGCAAGGACGGTCGCGACATGACCTCGCGCTCCGACGTGCTGCTGCGCGCGCCATCGGACAAGACGGCCGTCATTCAGCAGATCCACATCACGGCCGCGCACATCATCTGCGGCCTTGTCGAGCGGCGCCTCGCCGGCGCGAAAGCCTGATGACGCAAGCGCTCCGGCCGGCCGCATTCCTCGACCGCGACGGCGTGCTGAATGTCGATCACGGCTATGTGGCGCAACGCGAGAATTTTCAGTGGGTCGAAGGCGCGCAGGCGGCGGTGAAGGCGCTGAACGACGCCGGCTATTACGTCTTCATCGTCACCAATCAATCGGGCATCGCACGTGGCCTCTATACGGAAGACGACATGCACGCGCTGCACGCGCATCTGAACGATGAGCTCGCGGGTGCGGGCGCGCGCATCGACGACCTGCGCTACTGCCCCTTCCACCCCGAGGGCGAGATCGAACGCTATCGCCGCGCGTCCGACTGGCGGAAGCCGGGACCGGGCATGATCCTCGATCTCCTCGCGCATTGGCCGGTGGACCGCGGGCGCAGCGTCGTCATCGGCGACAAGGAGCGCGACATGGAGGCGGCGCGTGCCGCGGGGATTCGCGGGCTCATGTTCTCCGGCGGCAATCTTGAGGAATTCGTGCGGCGCGAGGTACTGAGCGAGTGGCGGGGCGCCTGATGACGGCCTCCGACCAGAGCGCCATCTTGCTCGTTCCCTATGTGTGGATCGGTGATTTCGTGCGCTGCCACTCGGTGGTGCGCCTGATCAAGAGCCGTACGCCCGACCGCGCCGTCGATGTGCTTTCCTCGAAACTATGCGCGCCATTGCTCGATTACATGCCGGGCGTGCGCAAGGGCGTGGTGTTCGACATCCCGAGGCGGCAAGCGGCGCTGCGGCTGAATTTCGGGCTCGCGAAGATTTTGCGCGACGAACATTACGGCAAGGCGATCATCACCTCGCGCAAGTGGAAGGCGGCGCTGGCGCCCGCGCTCGCGGGAATTCCCGAGCGTGTCGGATTCATCGGCGAGTGGCGCTACGGCCTGCTCACCGACATTCGCCACGGTGAGAAAGATCTGCCGCGCATGATCGACCAGTGCGCGGTGCTGGCGCTGCCGTGCGACGAACAGCGGCAGCAGGATTGGCCGCTGCCGCAGCTCGTCGTGCCCGAGGAAGAAGTTGCCGCGTGGCGGGCGAAGAACGGGCTGACGAACGAGGCGCGCAAGGTTGTCGCGCTCTGTCCTGGGGCGGTCGGTCCCGGCAAGCGCTGGCCCGAGGCGAGCTACGCCGAACTCGCGCGGCGGCTTGCAGGCGAAGGGTTCGCCGTCTGGGTGCTGGGAGGGCCGGGCGAAAAGGACATCGCGCGCGTCATTACCGGTGACGGAAAATTTGCGCGCGATCTCACGGGCGACGATCTGCGCAATGCAATCCTCGCGCTCGCGTCGGCCGATGCGGCGGTGTCGAATGACTCGGGGCTTCTGCATGTGGTGGCGGCGATCGGGACACCGGCGGTCGGCCTGTTCGGGCCGACAAGCGCCTGGCACTGGGCGCCGCTCAATCCGATCGCGGCCACGATCGAAGCGCCGTGGCGCGATGAAAGCCGCGATGTGACCAAGCGGACGACCGAGGATATTCCGGTCGAGCAGGTTTTCCGCGCCACGTTGAACGCGCTATGAGAGCGCGATGACAAGCCAGAAGACACAGGGGCCGCTTGCCGGCATCAGCATTGTGGATATGACGACGGTCGTCATGGGCCCGTATGCGACGCAGATCCTCGCCGATTACGGTGCGGATGTGATCAAGGTCGAAGCGCCGGGCGGCGACGTGCTGCGGCTCGCGGCGCCGTCGCGCCATCACGGCATGGGCGCGGCGTTCCTGCAAGCGAACCGCAACAAGCGCAGCATCGTGCTCGACGTGAAGAAGGAGAAGGGCCGTGCGGCGCTATTGCGGCTCTGCCGGACAGCGGACGTCTTCATCCATAATGTGCGACCGGCGGCGATGAAGCGGGCGCGTCTCGCCGACAGCGACATGCGCGCGGAGAACGCGAAGCTGATTTACGTAAGCCTGATCGGCTACGGCGAGGGCGGTCCCTATGCCGGACGGCCCGCGTACGACGACCTCATCCAGGGCCTTTCGGGCTTACCGGCGCTGCACGCCGAGGTCGCCGGCGAGGAGCCACGCTACGTGCCGCTGACGATGGTGGATCGCATCATGGGCGTGAGCGCGGCGCATACAGTGCTCGCCGCGCTCGTGCATCGCGAGCGCGCTGGCGTTGCGCAGACCATCGACGTGCCGATGTTCGAGACCATGGCGCAGTTGGTGCTCGGCGATCATATGGGCGGGCGCACGTTCGATCCGCCCGCCGGGCCGCCGGGCTATCCGCGACTGCTCGCGCCCGACCGCCGTCCCTACAAGACGAGCGACGGCTACATTTGCGTGCTCATCTACAACAACAAGGAATGGGAGACGTTCTTCCGGGCGATCGGGAAGAGCGAGCAGTTCGCTGCCGACAAGCGGTTATCGGATCATGCGGTACGGACGCAGCATTATTCGGAGGTTTATAAAATTGTCGCCGATATCCTGACGACGCGCAGCACGGCGGAATGGCTGAAGCTGCTCGGCGAGAACGACATCGCCAGCGTGCCGTTGCACGACCTCAATTCGCTGATCGACGATCCGCACCTCGAAGCGGTTGGGTTCTTCCAGAAGATGGATCATCCGACCGAAGGACCGATCAGGCTTACCGGCATTCCGAGCCAATGGAGCGACACGCCGCCTGCGATCACGAAGCACGCGCCGCTTCTGGGCGAGCAGAGTGTCGAGATTTTGCGTGAGGCGGGATTGAGCGAAGCGGAGATCAGCGCGCTCGTCGCTGAGGGCGCTACTGTAGACGGGCGTCCAAACAGAAAGAAATAAGCCAAAAATATCCGCTCATTCCCGCGCAAGCGGGAATCCAGTACTGGGTCCCCGCTTTCGCGGGGACGAGCGGCGTATCAAGTCAGACGTTCAATCGCCGCAAGCACGGCGCTCGTTTCAGGAATTCCGTTTTCCGCGCCTGTCATCTCGACCTTGCCCGGTCCCATCGGCAACGCGGTGTGCGACTTCACGATGGTGAAAACTGCAGCCGTCGGCACGCCGAGGGCGGCGGCGATGTGCAGAAATCCCGTATCGACTCCGACCACGAGCTTTGCGCCCGCGATCAGCTTGCCGACTTCAAGGATAGGCCGGCGCTCAGGCACGACCGCGTTCGGCACTTGCGCGGCGATGCGTTCGCTGCGCTCGCGCTCTGTCTCACTGCCCCAAGGCAGAATGATCTGAAGTCCCCGCGCGGCGAGAGACTTGCCGATTTCGATCCAGCGATCCTCCGTCCACTCCTTGTCCGCCTTGGCGGTGGCGTGAAAGAGAAGGACGTAGGGCTCCGTGGATTCATTCTTGAAATAGCTGCGGTCGAAACCGAAATCGGGTGCGCCTTCGGGCTCGTAACCGAGCGCAAGACCCGTCAGCGCGCGGTTGCGCGCAATCACGTGCAGGTCCCAGCTCACGCGGTAGGTGTTTTCGTAGAAGCGGGCGGCGAAGGGCTCGCGGATGCTGTCGGAATCGTAGCCGTGGCTCGCGCCGCTGATCACGCGCGTCATGAGCGCGGTGCGCACGAGCCCTTGCGTGTCGATCACCGCGTCGTAGCGGTGCGAACGTAACCGCGTGGTCGCCTCGCGAATTTCATTCCAGGTCGGCAGCTCGTGCAGCCGCTTGCGCCAGCGGCGGACCGCGATCGGAACAATCTCGTCCACGGCGGGGTGGAGGGCGGCGAGGGGTTCGTACAGCTCGTCCACGACCCAGGTTATGCGTGCCTGTGGAAAGCGGCGGCGAGCGTCGGTTACCGCCGGCATGTGGTGCAGCACATCGCCCATGGAAGAGGTCTTGATGAACAGGATTTCGGTCATGGAACGCGGCCGGCCCGGATTCCCGCTTGATTTGAGGG
>JAICQA010000242.1 GCA_025929595.1 Xanthobacteraceae bacterium | reverse complement strand
TGCTGCCGCTGCGCCAGCGGCTGTCCTGGACCGTGCTCACGCACGTCATTGCGCAGGCTTCGTTGCAGCGGCGCTCGCTGTCGGCCGGCGCGAAGGGCGGCGTGTCCAAAAACGCGAAGCTGTCGAAGAATGCGCTGCTGGGCATGCTGACAGGCCTGCGCAATTACATATCGCGCATGCGCCCGGCGTCCGGGCAGACCGTGTGGACGGATTACGCGGGCCGGACGAGCTACAACGCCGACGAAGCGGCGGTGAAGCGAGCTTTCGTCGCGAAGATGACCACCTCCGTGAAGCCGTCGCTCCTGTTCGATCTCGGCTGCAACACCGGCGACTATTCCGAAGTGGCGCTCGCCGCGGGCGCGGAGAATGTCGTGGGCTTCGACTTCGATCACGCGACCCTCGACCGCGCCTATGCGCGCTTCGACAAGGACCGCCGTCCGTTCCTGCCGCTCTGGATGGATGCGGCCAATCCCAGCCCGTCGCAGGGATGGGCGCAGGCGGAACGGCGCGGAATGCGCGAGCGTGCGTCGGCCGATGCGCTGGTGGCGCTCGCCTTCATCCATCACATCGCGATCGGCCGCAACGTTCCGCTGCCGTCGGCGGTGGACTGGATCATGAGTCTCGCGCCGGCCGGCATCATCGAATTCCCTTCGAAGTCCGATCCGATGGTGCAGCGGCTGCTGACGCAGCGCGAAGACATCTTCCCGGACTACACCGAGGAAGCGTTCCTGCGTGCGGTGTCGGAGCGCGGGCGCTTGGTGGAAAGCCAGCGGGTGTCTGAAAACGGCCGGCTGCTGGTCTGGTACCAGCGCGGCTGACCGCCCGCGCGTCTCACCACGGCTTCTCAACATTCGTGATCGGCTCGCGGTCGGGCGAGGTGATCTGCACGCCGATGCACTGGAAGTGCAGGTCGGGATGCGGGTTGTGGCCGCGGTGGAATTTCGCGATCGGCTCCGAATAGACGTCGCCGGCTTTCGCGCGGATCAGGACGCCTTCCTGAAAATGCGCCTCGAACTGGCCCTGCAACACGACAAAGAACGTCGCCCCGTTGTGGCAGTGGTAATTGGTGAAGCCGCCCGGCGTGATCTCGGCGTTGTAGATCTGCACCCGCGCCTCGGGGTCGCGCGGGAGCGAGGCATACATCGCGTCGAACAGCATGTTGCGGTGTAGCTCCTTGCCGGGCGGGACGATGCCGCCGAGCTGGAGCTTCAGGTCCTTGTAGTCCTCGAGGCGGGTCATGGGGTTCTCCGTTCGGCTCGAGAGTAAAGGGAGGGGCGGCCATACAACACTCGTCGTCCCGGCCGAGGGAGCCCGCGCGAGCGGGCGAGCGCGAGCCGGGACCGTGACCAGTAAGTTTTGGACGGTCCCGGCTCTCGCGGAGCTTGTCATCGGGCCGCGCTTCGCGCGGACCCGTTGGCTCGGCCGGGACGACGGGCAAGTTGCCTTCGCTCACCCGCCACGGCACCCTGCGCGGCCGGGGGACTCAATGACCGCGCTCAGCACCGCCGTCGATCCAAAATCCCGCGAATATGAGGCCAACCGCGACGCGATGCGGAAGCTCGTGGAGGAGCTGAAGCAGCGCCGGGCCGAGGCCGCGAAGGGCGGGCCAGAAAAGGCGCGCGAGCGGCATGTGGCGCGCAACAAGCTCTTGCCGCGCGACCGCGTGATGCGGTTGATCGATCCCGGCTCGCCATTCCTCGAACTTTCGCCGCTCGCCGCGAACGGGATGTATGGTGACGCGATCCACGGCGCGGGGCTGATCACAGGCATCGGCCGCATCGAGGGCCGCGAATGCGTGATCGTGTGCAACGACAGCACGATCAAGGGCGGCACCTATTATCCGATGACGGTGAAGAAGCACCTGCGCGCGCAGGAAGTGGCGGGCGAGAACCGGCTGCCCTGCATCTATCTGGTCGACAGCGGCGGCGCGAACCTGCCGCACCAGACCGAAGTCTTTCCCGACCGCGAGCATTTCGGGCGCATCTTCTATAACCAGGCGCGGTTGTCGTCGGCCGGCATCGCGCAGATCGCCGCTGTCATGGGCTCGTGCACCGCGGGCGGCGCGTATGTGCCCGCGATGAGCGACGAGACGATCATCGTGCGCGGACAGGGCACGATCTTTCTCGGCGGCCCGCCGCTCGTGAAGGCCGCGACCGGCGAAGTGGTGAGTGCGGAAGAGCTTGGCGGCGCGGACGTGCATACGCGCAAGTCGGGCGTCGCCGACCACTACGCTATCGACGACCAGCACGCGCTCGACATCGTCCGCCGCATCGTCGCGAATCTCAACGCGCCGAAGCGCGTGGACATGGAATATGACGAGCCGCGCGATCCGAAATTCGACGCGGCGGAGCTTGACGGCATCGTGCCGTCCGACCTGAAGAAGCAATACGACGTGCGCGAGGTGATCGCGCGCCTCGTCGATGCGTCGGAGTTCGACGAGTTCAAGCGGCTCTACGGCACGACGATCGTGACGGGCTTCGCGCGGCTCTACGGCATGCCGGTCGGCATCCTCGCCAACAACGGCATTCTTTATTCCGAGAGCGCGCAGAAGGCGGCGCATTTCATCGAGCTCGCCTGCCAACGACGCATTCCGCTCCTGTTCCTGCAAAACATCTCGGGCTTCATGGTCGGCAAGGACTACGAGGCCGGCGGCATCGCCAAGGACGGCGCCAAGATGGTGACGGCGGTGGCCTGCGCGCAGGTGCCGAAACTGACGCTCATCGTCGGCGGCTCGTTCGGCGCCGGCAATTACGGCATGTGCGGCCGCGCCTACGGCCCGCGTTTCCTGTTCACTTGGCCGAACGCGCGCATCTCGGTGATGGGCGGCGAGCAGGCGGCGTCGGTGCTCGCGACGGTGAAGCGCGAGAACATCGAGGCGGGCGGCGGGAAGTGGTCGCAGGTCGAGGAAGAGGAATTCAGGCAGCCGATCCGCGAGCAATACGAGACGGAGGGCAATCCCTATTACGCGACGGCGCGGCTCTGGGACGACGGCATCATTGCGCCGTCGGAGACGCGGCGGGTGTTGTCGCTGGCGTTAAGTGCGGCGCTGAATGCGCCGGTGCCGGAGACGAAGTTCGGGGTGTTTAGGATGTGAGGGGTTGTGACAAAAGACAAAGAAGCATCTCTCGACTTGTTTCGCGATCTGACGATCATAAATTCAACTTTGGGCGAAATATTCGATTTTGCAGCGGCGAGAGACGAAGTTGATTTTGCCTTTTCTTTGTCGCCCGAGTTTCGCGGTTGGCAGGATGCAGGTTGGAATACGGCTGAAGAGTCTCTGATTGCCTTTAACGAAGGTATGGAACTGCTAAGTATTCGTAATCCCGACAGAGCGACTCTGCGAAACTTGCTTTATCGCTATCTATGCATCGCAGAAGCGAGCGGTCTCTACGAAATTGTTGCAAACCATATTGCTATTATCGGATCCGATATCTACAGGCTTTGGCCTTTTCAAAAAATTGTCGTCCAGCACAAGCCAACCGGGCGCGTTATCGCCCCCAACGCCAACCGAATTTTTAAAGAGTTGAGTGGGCGTGCTGAGCAAGTGGGACTTATTCGAGCGGCGAAGGTCTTTTCTGAAATTTTCGATGATGATCTACGAAATGCGATTGCTCACGCCGATTTCGTGATGTGGTCAGATGGTCTTAGGTTACGAAAGCGAAACGGAGGACAGCCGGTTGTTGAGCTGGTCTGAGGTCAATTTCATTGTGCGGCGTGGTTTTGGATTTGTAGATCTTCTGAAGCAGCATATTCAGGGAGCATTACTGGAATACGCAGATGGAAAGATTATCGTCGGGCGAGGGAGCGCGAATCCCATTCCTTTCGCTCATACCGTCAAATATGACGCTTCCGAGGGTTCATTCTCCATTTCGAGCTCTTCTGCCGGAGGTGACATCAGCCCTGCCTTTGAAAGAGCCGAAATATTGAAGTCGGTCCTTGGAAATCGAGTGATGATTATTTCTTCGTACCTGAATAATTCGAAAATTCTAGAAATCGAAAAATACTGTAAAGAAAACGGGATTGAGCCGTTGTTGAAGCTTCACGAAACGAGAGCGGCTCACGCGGAGTTTGTTCAGGAGTTAGCCAACAAATGCCCGTCCATCTTTCTGAAAGAATTGTCGGCGGGCGACTCAGATTCCGTAATTTTTACGCCGTTGGGCGCTGTCGAGGCAGCCAGAGAAAATATTGAGTTCGTTCTCCCCCAAGTCCCGCCACTCAAATACTCAGTGGAAGAAAGTGGGGAGACGAAATCTAATTCGGCAACTCCGGCTTAATGCCTCACCACAAATCCGAACGTCACGCCCTGAATCCAGATGTCGTCGCGGGCGACGTTGACCGTTCCACCGGTGAGGCTTGAGTTCTGCACTTGCGCGGTCGCGAGCGCGGCGTGGTCGAGCCAGAGCGCGCGTGCTGGCTGGAACTAACCGAGCGGGTCGTCGCCTAGCAGGCGTCGCGGCCCGCGCGCAGCGAGTTCGCCGTGACCGTGACGAGGCGGTCGTGCACGCGCTTTTCGGACGCCGGATAATCGAAAGCCAAAAGATGCGCGACGCGCCCGTCGCAGGCAAAAATCACCTTGCGATAGAATATGCGGTCGTCGCCTTTG